>NZ_WKDV01000105.1:0-524 GCF_021605825.1 Pseudomonas sp. PA-6-3C | reverse complement strand
CTCAACTAAGAGAACTCACAAATTTTACCTTAGCCTGATCCGTTACCAGTGAAAGTAACGTTCAGTCTATCTTTCTATCACATACCCAAATTTTTAAAGAACGATCTAATCAAAGACTAGAAATCAATATTCACTTCAGAATATTCATTTCTAAACTCTAACAGCAGAAGCAGTTAATGGTGGAGCCAAACGGGATCGAACCGTTGACCTCCTGCGTGCAAGGCAGGCGCTCTCCCAGCTGAGCTATGGCCCCATAACAAAATTGGTGGGTCTGGGCAGATTCGAACTGCCGACCTCACCCTTATCAGGGGTGCGCTCTAACCAACTGAGCTACAGACCCAATTTCGAGCGTCACTGATTAGCTAAGAGCTATCAGCTTGGAGCTTAAAGCTGCTTCTATCGTCTTCTTCAATGAATCAAGCAATTCGTGTGGGAACTTATGGAGCAGCTGATGTCGTCGATTAAGGAGGTGATCCAGCCGCAGGTTCCCCTACGGCTACCTTGTTACGACTTCACCCCAGTCA
>NZ_WKDV01000104.1:0-615 GCF_021605825.1 Pseudomonas sp. PA-6-3C | reverse complement strand
GGCCGCCGCGATGGGCCATCCTTGGCCCAGCGCGGCTAACCCGGCGTCCTGCCGGGTTACCCACGGATTCAAGCCTGCGTTCGGCCATCGTGGTTAACGGGGCGCCTCAGATCAAAAGCAAGATCAAAAGCAGAGCACGGCGGCCTGAAAGCCGACCTGAGTGGTTGAAGCAAAAGCCAGATCAAGTGCAAAGCCAAAGCCTATCTACTTGATACAACTCGGTCTGAATGTGGGAGCGCATGCAGTTTTGAATATGAGGTCGGCTGCGGATTTGCATACACTGAAGAGCTGCTTTTCTGTGGGAGCTGGCTTGCCTGCGATGCAGACACCTCGGTACATCAGGCACACCGAGTTGATGCCATCGCAGCGGTGCGACGATTCGACAAGCCAGCTCCCACATTAGACCGAGTATGGATTTGCTGTTGCTCCGGCTCTTACATCCTTTTCGCTGGCGAAGTCAGCGGTCTTTTGATCTGCGCTTTTGATCGTGATCTTGATCTGAAATCGCCCCGTCAAACACGATGGCCGGAATCTGACAGGGATTTGGGGGGTAAACCGGCAGGGATGCCGGTTTAGCCGCGCTGGGCCAAGGATGGCCCATCGCGGCGGCCCCCC
>NZ_WKDV01000103.1:0-639 GCF_021605825.1 Pseudomonas sp. PA-6-3C | reverse complement strand
TGCTGACCCTCACCGATGGCACGTTGGACGGGATTTTGCCGTTTGAGTGGACGCGGGTGTATCGCACCAGTGCGGTGGAAGTGGATTGCGGGTTGGGGTTTGGCTGGAGCCATTCGCTGGCGCAGCGGCTTTGTGTTTCCGGTGATTCGGTGGTGTGGACGGATCATGAGAACCGCCGTACTGAGTTTGTGCTGCCTACCGCTAATCGACCGGCGATTACCAATAGCTTGGCTGAAGCGGCGATCTATTTGGGTGAATTGCCCGATGAACTGGTGCTGGCCCAGGTGTCGCGGTTTTATCATTTCCACGATGGCGTGCTGACGGCCATCAGCGATGCGTATGACAACCGGTTGCGGGTTTTCCGCGATCGTTTGGGGCGGGTTGAGCGGCTGGATAATGGCGTAGGCCGCTCGCTGTTTCTGCGTTATGAATTGGGCCGCATTGTGGCGGTGGACTATCAGGTTCATCGGGCCAAAGGGCATGAGCCGTTTGAATGGGTCACCGAGCAGAAAGTTGTTTCCTACGCCTATGACGAACTTGGCCGACTGGTTTCTGCGACCAATGCTGTAGGTGAAAGCGAGGTTTATCGGTACGACGAGCAGCACGTCATTCTTGAGCGTGGGTTGGCCGGTGGGGCGA
>NZ_WKDV01000102.1:0-650 GCF_021605825.1 Pseudomonas sp. PA-6-3C | reverse complement strand
CACGGTGTGATTCATGACTGGGGTGAAGTCGTAACAAGGTAGCCGTAGGGGAACCTGCGGCTGGATCACCTCCTTAATCGACGACATCAGCTGCTCCATAAGTTCCCACACGAATTGCTTGATTCATTGAAGAAGACGATAAGAAGCAGCCCGAAATTGGGTCTGTAGCTCAGTTGGTTAGAGCGCACCCCTGATAAGGGTGAGGTCGGCAGTTCGAATCTGCCCAGACCCACCAATTTTGTGTGGGAAACGCCTGTAGAAATACGGGGCCATAGCTCAGCTGGGAGAGCGCCTGCCTTGCACGCAGGAGGTCAACGGTTCGATCCCGTTTGGCTCCACCACTACTGCTTCTACGTTAAGAAAGCTTAGAAATGAGCATTCCATCAGGTTGATGATGAATGTTGATTTCTAGTCTTTGATTAGATCGTTCTTTAAAAATTTGGGTATGTGATAGAAAGATAGACTGAACGTTACTTTCACTGGTAACGGATCAGGCTAAGGTAAAATTTGTGAGTTCTCTTAGTTGAGAAATTCGAATTTTCGGCGAATGTTGTCTTCACAGTATAACCAGATTGCTTGGGGTTATATGGTCAAGTGAAGAAGCGCATACGGTGGATGCCTTGGCAGTCAGAGGCGATGAAAGACGTGGT
>NZ_WKDV01000101.1:0-1185 GCF_021605825.1 Pseudomonas sp. PA-6-3C | reverse complement strand
AGGGCCGGCTGACAGTCGAGCAGGACCCGCTTGGGGCGGTGACGGCGTATCAGTACGACGACGCCGGGCGCTTGGTGGCGCTGTTTCCGGGGGACGATGAGCCGACGTCCTACGAGCATGACAACGGTTTCGTGCGGGTCGTAAGGCGTGGGTTTGCCGTCTGGAAATATGAGCGCAATGACCAAGGCGACGTCATTCGTAAGACCGATCCTGACGGCAATATCACGGACTACAGCTACAACAAATATGGGCAGCTGACGGGGGTTTGGTTTCCCGATAACAGTTGCCATCGGCTGGTCTGGAATGAGCGCGGGCAGTTGCTTGAGGAGCTGCTGCCCAATGGGGGTATCAAGCGTTATCGCTATGACGATCTTGGTCGTCAGATCACGCGGGAAGATGAGCACGGCAAGCTCACACAGTACCAACGGGACGCTGCCGGGCGCCTGCGAAAACTGACCCTTCCAGGCGGCGCGACGCGCGAATACAGCTACAACGCCTACGGAAAAATCACCGCCGAACACGACGAACTCGGCCACGTCACCCGTTACGAATACGCCGACGGCCTGCACCTGATCAGCCGCCGAATCAACGCCGATGGCACCCACGTTAAGTATCGCTACGACAATGCGCGCCTGCTGCTGACCTCGATCGAAAACGAGGCAGGCGAAACCTACCAACTCGCTTACCACCCCAACGGCCTGATCCAGCAGGAAATCGGCTTTGACGGCCAGCGCACGGCTTACGTGTATGACCTCAACGGCAACCTGGCGGAAAAAACCGAACACGGCGACGACGGCAGTCAGCTCGTTACCCGTTACAAGCGAGACCACGCCGGCCGCCTCATAAGAAAAACCCTGCCAGACGGCAATGTTGTCGACTATGCCTACGACCGCCAAGGCAACCTCCTAAGCGTCGACGACGGCCACTGGGCGCTGGCCTACGAGTACGACCCACAAAACCGCCTCACCGCCGAACACCAAGGCTGGGGCACCTTGCGCTATGGCTACGACGCCTGCGGCCAACTGCACAAACTGCGCCTGCCAGACAATAACCGCCTCACCTTCAACCACGACAAAGGCGGCCACCTTTCCACCGTCGAGCTGAATGGCGAAACCCTCACCTCCCACCTGTTCAAAACCGGCCGCGAACACCAACGCCAGCAGGGCCAGCTCCTCAGTCACTACC
>NZ_WKDV01000100.1:0-1260 GCF_021605825.1 Pseudomonas sp. PA-6-3C | reverse complement strand
TGTACGGACCGGACACATGGTTGACGGGTGTGCGGGGACATGGTGGACACTTCTCGGCGAAGCCAGCTTCGCCGGGAGGCCATCATGCCCTGGAACACGAGAGACGCCATGAGCCTAAAACAAGAGTTTGTTTCATTAGCAAAGAAACCCGGCAGTAATAAGCGAGAGCTGTGTCGACGATTTGGTATAAGTCCGCAAACCGCCTACAAGTGGCTAAAGCGTTACGAGGCCGGCGGCTCTGCGGGTTTGCAAGAGAAGTCACGCAGGCCCGCCAGCAGCCCCAAACTGACCCGGGCCGAGCTGGAGGCTGAGGTCGTTGCACTTCGCCAAGATCATCCGGCATGGGGCGGACGCACAATTAGCAGCATGCTGGACAAGCGAATTGCTCCCAGTACTGTCACTAATGTCCTGCACCGGCACAGCTTGATTAAGCCTTCAGAGAAAGAACCAGAGGCCCGGCTGAGATTTGAACATCCTGAGCCCAACGATCTTTGGCAGATGGATTTCAAAGGCCACTTTGCAATGCAGCAAGGCCGATGCCACCCCCTGACCATCCTGGACGATCATTCGCGGTTCAACCTGGCCATCCAAGCGTGTGATAACGAGCGAGGCACCACCGTAAAACAGAAGATGAGCGAGGTATTTGAAACTTACGGTTTACCGGCACGTATCAACGTCGACAATGGCGCGCCATGGGGCTCACCGCGTAATCCTGGCGAGATCACAGAGTTGAGTATTTGGCTGGTGCGTTTGGGAATTCGGATAAGTTTCAGTCGTCCCTACCATCCGCAAACAAATGGGAAAATCGAGCGTTTTCATCGATCACTCAAGGCAGAAGTCCTTAACGGGCGTCACTTTTCTACGCTAGCGGATGCTCAATCAGCATTCGATCAATGGCGTGAAATATACAACCTGCAACGTCCTCATCAGGCGCTGGAATACAAGGTGCCCATGGACCGCTATCGCAGCAGTCCTTGGGCTTATCCGCAAAAGCTACCTGAGTTTGAATACGGACCAGACGACGTGTTAGCCAAGGTTTATCACAGCCGTTTTCGCTTCCAAAAACGCTACTTCAGCATCGCAAAAGGCTTGGTAGGACAGCACATAGCAATCCGCCCGAACGCAGAAAGCGATGGTCTGTTCGACGTCTATTTCTGCCATCACTTTTTGCGAACAATCGACATTAGTAAGCCTGATTATGGTCAATAATGTGTCCACCATGTCCCCGCACATGTGTCAACCATGTGTCCGGTCCGTACA
>NZ_WKDV01000010.1:0-152029 GCF_021605825.1 Pseudomonas sp. PA-6-3C | reverse complement strand
TTCATCGCCCCCGCACCGCCCCGCACCATGGCCGGCACCTGCATAAACCCAATAACAACAGGTCCAACACCATGAGCACGTTCCGCCCGCGCCAGCTATTGCTGGCAACTGCTGTCGCCAGCCTTGCCCTGCCCGTCGCCGCCGAAGAACACGGCTTTCTCGAAGACGCCAGCGCCAACCTCAACCTGCGCAACTTCTTCTTCAACCGCAATTACACCAACCCGACCAAAACCCAGGGTGGCGCGCAGGAGTGGACGCAGAGTTTTATCCTCGATGCCCGCTCCGGCTTCACCCAGGGCACGGTGGGTTTCGGTGTGGATGTATTGGGCATGTACTCGCAAAAGCTCGATGGCGGGCGCGGCACCGGCGGCACCCAGCTATTGCCGCTGGACCGCGACGGCCGCCCGGCGGATAACTTCGGGCGTCTTGGGGTCGCGTTCAAGGCGCGAATCTCCAAGACCGAAGTCAAGGTCGGCGAGTGGATGCCAGTGCTACCGATTTTGCGTTCGGACGACGGCCGCTCCCTGCCGCAAACCTTGCGTGGCGGGCAGATCACTTCCAGGGAAATCGACGGCCTGACCCTCTACGGCGGCCAGTTCCGCGCCAACAGCCCGCGCGACGACAGCAGCATGACCGACATGTCGATGGTCGGTAAAACCGCCTTCACCTCCGACCGCTTCAACTTCCAGGGCGGTGAATACGCCTTCAACGACAAACGCACCCAGATCGGTGTGTGGAATGCCCAGCTCAAGGACATCTACAGCCAGCAATACATCAACTTGATCCACAGCCAACCCATAGGCGACTGGACCCTGGGCGCCAACCTCGGGTTTTTCTACGGCAAGGACGACGGCAGCGCCCGCGCAGGCGAGCTGGACAACAAGACCTGGTCCGGCCTTTTCTCCGCCCGTTACGGCGGCAACACCTTCTATGTCGGCCTGCAAAAACTCACCGGCAACAGTGCCTGGATGCGCGTCAACGGCACCAGCGGCGGCACCCTGGCCAATGACAGCTACAACGCAAGCTACGACAACGCCCAGGAAAAGTCCTGGCAAGTGCGCCACGACTACAACTTCGCCGCGCTCGGCATACCGGGCCTGACCTTGATGAACCGTTATATCAGCGGTAGCAACGTGCATACGGGCACCATTACTGATGGTAAGGAGTGGGGCCGCGAGAGTGAAGTGGGCTATACGGTGCAAAGCGGCACCTTCAGGAACCTCAATGTGCGCTGGCGCAATTCCACGATGCGTCGTGATTACAGCAACAACGAATTTGATGAGAACCGGTTGATCGTCAGCTACCCGATAAGTCTGCTGTAAACCAGCGTCGGACTTACTGTATGGTGCGCGCCTGCCGCTGCTGATCCGCCCAGCAGCGGCCTCTATTCGAGCGCATGCACACCATGAAATTCTTCGCCATGCTGGTCCTGGCTCTGAGCCTTTGCGGCTGCATCGGCGCACCTGTCGTCCTGACGCCGCAGACGGCGCAACGCTTGCAGGCTCAGGCGCCCATCCGCTTTTTGTTGACCTTCGATGACGGCCCCAGCGCCTCGGGTTATAACAACCCCAGCCGGTCAGTGATGGCCGATTTGCTGCACAACCCGATACTGCCGGGCATCAAGGCGGTATTTTTCCTGCAGACCGAAGCGTCCCGCTCCGGTGGCAGCCTGCGGGGTCGCAAGACCATGGAGCGCGAATACGCCGCCGGGCATGTGTTGGCCTTTCACACAGCCACGGCGTTTCACACCAACCACCGTTGGCTCAATGACGCCGAGCTGGAAAGCACCCTCACCGAGGGCGCAGCCGACATTGCGTCGATCACTGGCACTGCGCCCACGCTGGTACGCCCACCCTTCTGGAACTACGACCGGCGCACCTTCGCCGCCTACCAGCGCCACGGCATGCATGTGCTGCTGACTGACCTGAGTGCCAATGACGGAAAAATCTGGGGTTTCAATGGCAGCCCACGCCGGCGAGCGAACTTGTATCGGCAACTGTCTGTGGTGCGCGAACGCATTGCTCTGGGCGAACTGCCAACGGTGGACGGCGTGATACCCGTGGTGGTGACCTTCCACGATATCAACCGTTACACCGCGCGACACATGCAGGAGTACTTGCAAATCCTGATGGACAGCGCTCGGATCAATGGCATGAAGGTCGCAGCCGAGCCGTTCTACACCGACCACGCCACGCTGGAACGCGCAGCGCTGGCACGCACAGTCAAGGATATGAATGAAGTAGTGCATCTGCCGGGGGTGTGGAACTGGGTGTGGGATGCGGACTCGCATTAGTCGCTCTGCGACGACCGGTTATATTTGCTGCTACTTGCGCTTGCCGCTCATGGGGAACTCAAGTTCACGCCGCCAACACACATAGGGACGTCAATAAAAAAGAGAATCCCATGAACGTCACTTCGCCATCGCTTAATCAGCATTCGATTGCCCTCCCGGATACAACGCCAACAGCATCGCAAGCGCCCATTGAGATCAGTGCCCGGCGTTCCTACTACGTGGGGCGCGACAGACCGATAGATTTTCTATACCTATCCTCGCATTCCAAACTCACTCCCGATCAGCATCCGCTGGACAGTACCCAAAAAAAATACATCAACACCGACGTATTGCGACACGACAAGCACGTGAAGTTCTACCAGGAAATCGCCTACATGAGCGAAAACGGCAAGCCGATAGGCTCGTCCTCCAACGAACTTGTAATCGAGACCGGTAACCGTGCCGACAAGGTAACCATTAAAAAAGGCCCGGGTCATAGTCTGATCGCGACCATCAACAATAAGCCCTATCAACTGAACCTGCTGACGTCCCCTGACGGCAGTGAATCGCAACCCTTACGCATCAGGACCAACGGGGGCGACGATTGTGTTCTGATCGATCCTGAAGTTAAAAACGCCATTCGCATCGAGCTCGGCGCCGGCAATGATTACGCGCGTGCCGGCGCAGGAGACACCCGCCTCTATGGCGGTGCGGGAGACGATATGCTCAAGCTTGGGAGCGGCGACGGCATCGCATTCGGTAACGATGGCAATGACGTGTTGATCGCCGGCACCGGGAACGGTGTCCTGAAAGGCAACAATGGCAATGACCGTATGCAGGCAGGAAAAGGCTCGGCTGATCGTCGCCTGTTCATGGACGGCGGCGACGGTCACGACTTCATGATTGTCACGCGCAACGACACTCAAATCCCGACAGTCCTGCACGGTGGCAAAGGTGAAAACCTGATCGTCACAAATGGCCCCGCCACAATTTACACCGGGCGCGACAAAAACATCGTCAGGTCTGATAACGACAATACCGTCATCTACGCCAAACCGTCGGACGAGGTTCATCGTACCCCGGGCTCCCAGCGCGTTCACACGCAACACAGCGAGGTGGGCAAAAGTGGCTATGTGATTGAGGGCTCTGCCGAGTTCGTACAAAACGTAGAAGACGATATGGAGCTGCTAAGAATATCCCGGCAAGGCAAGAGAATGCTCGGTACTGCCGACGCCGCGGCTCAGCGGAATGATTCCCCGGTACGCATTACTGAATTGACGGAGGACAACGGCAGCTACTACTTCAGTAATGCGGCCATTCGCAACCACCTCGAAGCAGGTCACTCTATGGATACGCTGGCACCTGCGGCCCAAGGCTTCATCACACACCAACAAGCTGGCGCCGTCGCAACGGGTGCGCAGATACAATACAACCCCTCGTATTCGCTGGATGCAGACAGCGCACCCGTCAACGCCCTCTATCACGAAATGGCCCACGCCTATAATGGCGCCTCGGGAACGTTCCTCGCAGGCAGCACCGCCATACCGGAGAACCCCGACGGTGAACCCAATGATGAACGGCAAGCCGTAGGACTGTTTACCGTTGCTCAGCCATTTAATTTTGTAGGTCACCCCGCGACCGAACCGAGTACAACAAACCCCAAGCCGTTTTCCGAAAATGGGTTTCGAGAGGAGATGCGCCGTCCGTTACGCACTACCTACACCTGAGGGGTATTGAGCGAGGGAGTGGGTTGATCAAACCGACTCCCGTGACTCGACGCCCAGCTCATCCCACACCGACTCGGCCAAGTGGAACGTCGCATTGGCTGCCGGTATCCCGCAGTAGATCGCGCTCTGCATCAGCACTTCCTTGATCTCGGCGCGTGTCACGCCGTTGCTGGCGGCGGCACGCAGGTGAAGTTTTAATTCTTCACTACGATTCATGCCGATCAACATGGCGATGGTGATCAGGCTGCGGGTATGCCGAGGCAGGCCGGGGCGGGTCCAGATATCACCCCAGGCGTGGCGGGTGATCATTTCCTGGAACTCGCTGTTGAACTCGGTCAGGGCATTGAGGCTGCGGTCGACATGGGCATCGCCCAGCACTTCGCGACGCACTTGCAGGCCATCGGCATAACGTTGTTTCTCGTCCACAAAAACTCCTTAAACATTTGATAGAAGCTCGAACACGTGTGGCGAGCAGGCTTGCCCTGCGCTGGGGCGCGAAGCGGCCCCAAAACCTGGCGATGCGGTTCATCGGGAAGAACGCGGTGGCTGTATCAGGGCCGCTTCGCCGCCCAACGCAGGGCAAGCCTGCTCGCCACAACAAGCCTGTCTGTCACAACAAGCCTGCTATACAGAACACGTCAGCTCTCCAGAACAAGCTCGCTGCCACAGGTTTAATCAGCCAACAGGAACGCCAGCACGCGGTCGCTGAACGCGGCGCCGGCCTGTACGTTGGACAGGTGCGCCGCGTAGAACTCGGCGTACTCGGCGCCCTTGATCTGATTCTGGATAAAGCGGCTGCCGGCCGGCGGCGTAACGGCATCTTCGGTGCCGGCAATCGCCAGGGTCGGCACTTGGATCGTGGACAGTTGCTCGCGCAAATCCGCATCGCGTACGGCTGCGCAGTTGGCGGCGTAACCTTGGGGCGACGTGGCGGCAAGCATGTCGGTAATCTGCTGGGCCTGGTGCGGGTTGGCGGCGGCGAAATCGGCGGTAAACCAGCGTGCAATCGACGCATCGCGCAGCGCTACCATGGCCGCCGCACCGTCACGCAAAACCATCTCGATTCGCGGGTTCCAGATCTCCGGCGTGCCGATCCTGGCGGCGGTGTTGCACACCACCAGGCGCAGCAGGCGATCACCTGCGTGGATGCCCAGCCATTGGCCGATCAGGCCGCCCATGGACAGCCCGCAAAAATGCGCACGCTGAATATCCAGCGCATCGAGCAACGCAATCACATCGCGACCCAGCTGCTCGATGCTGTACGGCCCTTCGGTGACCAGGGATTTGCCATGGCCACGGGTATCGAAACGCAGTACGCGAAAGTGCTGGGTGAAGGCCGGGATCTGGATGTCCCACATATGCAGGTCGGTGCCCAACGAGTTGGACAACACCAGCACCGGCGCGCCCTCAGGCCCGTCCAGTTGGTAATGCAATGGGCCTTCGGCCAGTTGTACAAATGCCACGGCGGTCTCCTTACGCAGTCAAAGCAAAATGGTCGGTCACCGCACGGGTAACCCAGGTTTGAGCCTGGCCCAAGTAGTGGGCCGGATCGAGCAGGCGGTCCAGTTCCACCGCCGACAACTCGGCGGTGACCTGTGCTTCGTCCGCCAGAACCGCGCGCAGATGTCGCCGTTCGGCGACGGCGCGTTTACAACATTGCTCCAATAGATGGTGAGCGGTCTCGCGGCCCAGGCGTTGGGCAAGCACGATACTCACGGCTTCGGCCAGCACCAGCCCTTGGGTCAGGTCGAGGTTGTGCGCCATGCGCTCGGGGTCGACCTCCAAGCCTTGGCTCACCAACAGCGCCTGTTTCAAGGCACCGGACACCAGCCGACAAATCTCTGGCAGGGTTTCCCACTCGGCGTGCCACAGGCCCAGGCTGCGCTCATGCTCCTGGGGCATGGCGCTGAACATCGTCGCCACCAGCCCCGGCACGCGGGTGGCAGCGCTGATCAACACGGCGGCGCCCACCGGGTTGCGCTTGTGCGGCATGGTCGATGAGCCGCCCTTGCCCGGCGCAGACGGCTCGAACACTTCCGCCGCTTCGGTCTGCATCAGCAGGCTGAGGTCGCGCCCCAGTTTGCCAAGGCTGCCGGCGATCAGGCCAAGCACACTGGCAAACTCCACCAGCCGATCACGTTGGGTGTGCCAGGGTTGCTCGGGCAAGCCCAGTTGCAACTCAACCGCCAAGGCGTGCGCCACCGGCATGGCGTGCTCACCGAGTGCCGCCAGGGTGCCGGACGCGCCACCGAACTGCAGCACCAACAAGCGCGGCTTCAGCTCGGCCAGGCGCTGGCGACTGCGCGTCACCGCGCCCAGCCACCCGGCAATTTTCATCCCCAGCGTGACCGGCGTCGCATGCTGCAGCCAGGTCCGCCCAGCCAAAGGTACGTCGGCATAACGCTGGGCCTGGGCAGCAAGCACCTCGCCCAATTGCGCCAGGTCTGCTTCAATCAGCGCCAACGCCTGGCGCAGTTGCAGCACCAGCCCGGTGTCCATCACATCCTGGCTGGTCGCGCCCAGGTGCACGTAACGCTCGGCACCGGCATCTTCAGCGGCAATCAACTTGCCCAAGGCCTTCACCAGCGGAATTGCCGAATTCCCCGCCGAGGCAATCGCCTCGCCCAGGGCATCCACATCGTAAAGCGAAGCCAGGCACGCCTGGGCAATCGGTGCGACGGCGGCTTGCGGAATCAGCCCGACCCGGGCCTCGGCCCGGGCCAGCGCCGCTTCGAAATCCAGCATGCCCTGCAAACGTCCCTGGTCGCAGAACACCTCGGCCATGCTGTCAGCGGTGAAGTAAGCGTCGAACAGTTGATTGCTCGTGCGCAGTGTCATAACTCATCCCTAGAGGTCGTGATGTAGATAAGCCGCCTGTTTGGGCAGACGCAGGCTGAACAGGAAAGCGACCGCCATCATCGCGGTGACGTACCAGTAAAAGGTATTTTCCATGCCAATGGATTTCAGGCTCAACGCAACGACTTCGGCCGAACCACCAAAAATCGCATTCGCCACCGCATACGCCAGGCCCACACCCAGTGCGCGCACCTGCGGCGGGAACATCTCGGCTTTGACCAGGCCGCTGATCGAGGTGTAGAAGCTGACGATCGCCAAGGCCAGGGTGATCAGCACAAAGGCCAGGAACGGACTGGTGACGGTTTTCAAGGTCAGCAGGATCGGCACGGTGAACAGCGTGCCCAGGCCTGCGAACCAGAGCATCGAATTACGTCGACCGATCTTGTCCGCCAGCATGCCGAACAGCGGCTGCATGCACATGTACAGGAACAGCGCGCCGGTCATGATGTAGCTCGACGTCTTGGCGTGCATGCCCACGGTATTCACCAGGTATTTCTGCATGTACGTGGTAAAGGTGTAGAAAATCAGCGAGCCACCGGCGGTGTAGCCCAACACGGTGATGAACGCTTTGCCGTGGTCGCGGAACAACGCGACGATGCTGCCGGCATCTTTGTCTTCACGCATTTCCTTGCTGGTGGTTTCTTTCAAGGTGCGACGCAGCAGCAGGGAGATCACCGCAGCAATGGCGCCGATCACGAACGGAATCCGCCAGCCCCAGGCGCGCAGTTCTTCTTCAGTCAGGATCTGTTGCAGGATCACCACCACCAGCACCGCCAGCAATTGGCCGCCGATCAGGGTCACGTATTGGAATGAGGCAAAAAAGCCGCGCTGGCCCTTGAGTGCCACTTCACTCATGTAGGTCGCCGTGGTGCCATATTCGCCCCCCACCGACAGGCCCTGGAACAGGCGCGCCACCAGCAGCAAGGCCGGCGCCCAGGCGCCGATATCTTTGTAGGTGGGCAAAAAGGCGATGACCAGCGAACCGGCGCACATCATCAGCACCGAGATCATCATCGAGTTTTTACGCCCGTGCTTGTCGGCCACTCGGCCAAACAGCCAGCCACCGATGGGGCGCATCAGGAATCCGGCAGCAAACACCCCGGCGGTGTTGAGCAACTGGACCGTGGGATCGTCCGAGGGGAAAAACGCCGGGGCAAAATAAATCGCGCAGAAGGCATAGACGTAGAAGTCGAACCATTCGACCAGGTTGCCGGAGGAGGCCCCGACAATCGCAAAAATCCGTTTGCTGCGTTCTTCTCCGGTGTAGTGACTCGTTTTTGTTGTCATGTTTTTTTACTCAGTGGGAACGGTTATAGCCTAGACATACTTTGCAACAACCATGTTCCGCAAGCAGACTTTTGCATAGGTGCGGCCTTGAGGGCGCCATCGCAGGCAAGCCAGCTCCCACCTTTGAACCTGTTCACCGTTCAAAATGTGGGAGCCGGGCTTGCCCGCGATGGCGCCCGCCAGCTCAACTCAATAATCGAAGAACACCGTCTCCTTGTCTGTGCCCTGCAAAATCACATTCCACTGATGCACACCCTGCGCATCCGGCTTGGCAATCAACGTAGCGCGACGCTCCGCAGGCACACACGCCAGCAACGGGTCATCGCTATTCAACGCTTCGCCATCGAAATAGATCCGCGTCAGCAGGTGCTTGACCAAACCACGGGCAAACACCAGCACCACCAGATGCGGCGCCTGGGTCGTGCCTTGCAGGCCCGGCACACTGCCCGGCTTGATGGTGGTAAACCGAAAGCGGCCTTCGGCATCCACCGGCACCCGGCCAAACCCTTCAAAGTTGGGATCGACGGCCTTAGCCTGCTCGTCTTCGGGGTGGTCGTACTTGCCGGCGGCATTGGCTTGCCAGACTTCCAGCATGGCGTCGTTGACGACATCACCGTTGCCGTCCACCACCTGCCCGCTGATTGCCACGCGCTCGCCCAAGGTGGCCGGCACGGTCAGGTCTTCGCGGTTCAGCCAGGTCAGGCCGATGTGGTAATACGGCCCGACGGTGTGGGACGTGGTCGCATTGAGGGTCATCTCATTTCTCCATCGGCGTGGCGTCGCGGCCGCGCAAAACGATGTCCCAGCGATAGCCGAGGGCATAGGACGGAATGGTTTTTTCCAGATCAAAACGCGCGATCAGACGCTGCTTGGCGCTGGTGTCCGGCACACAGTTGTAGATCGGGTCGTATTCCAGCAGCGGGTCACCGGGGAAATACATCTGCGTGACCAGCCGCGTCAGTACGCTGGGGCCAAACAGCGAGAAGTGGATATGCGCCGGGCGCCACGCGTTGTGGTGGTTGCCCCACGGGTAGGCGCCGGGCTTGATGGTCTGGAACTGATACCAGCCGTCGGCGTCGGTGACGGTGCGGCCGGTGCCGGTAAAGTTCGGGTCCAGCGGCGCATCGTGCAGGTCGCGCTTGTGGTTATAGCGACCGGCGGCGTTGGCCTGCCAGATCTCCACCAGAATGCCCGGCACCGGCAGGCCGTTTTCATCCAGCACACGGCCGTGGATGATGATGCGTTCGCCCTGGGGCTCGCCTTCGTGCTGGGCGGTGAGGTCGTTGTCCTTCTCGTTGATCCGCTCGGCGCCGATGGTCGGGCCGGTGATTTCCGACAAGGAGTGCGGCAGAAACACCAATGGCTGGGACGGCGAACGCAGGTTCGTCGACTGGTAGGCCGGGTGCAGGTAATCAGGTTGGGTGCCCGCTTGCGGGCGCCGGTAACCGGGCTTGTCACTCATGGAGCAATCCTCTCTTATCAGATGCGTTCAATCGCCAGGGCCAGGCCTTGGCCGACGCCCACACACATGGTCGCCAGGCCTTTGCGGCCGCCGGTTTTCTCCAACTGATGCAGTGCCGTCAGCACCAACCGCGCGCCGCTCATGCCCAACGGGTGGCCAAGGGCGATGGCGCCGCCGTTCGGGTTGACCTGCGCGGCATCGTCGGCGATCCCCAGTTCACGCAGCACCGCCAGGCCTTGGCTGGCGAAGGCTTCGTTGAGTTCGATCACGTCAAAGTCGGTGACCGCCAAACCAAGGCGCTCCACCAGTTTGCGCACCGCCGGCACCGGGCCGATGCCCATTACACGCGGCGCAACGCCGGCGCTGGCCATGCCCAGTACGCGAGCGCGGGCGGTGAGGCCGTGCTTTTTGACCGCTTCGGCAGACGCCAGAATCAGCGCCGCCGCACCGTCATTCACGCCCGACGCATTGCCGGCGGTGACGGTTTTATCCGGGCCATTGACCGGCTTGAGTTTGGCCAGGGCCTCCAGGGTGGTGTCGCGTGGATGCTCGTCGTGCTCCACCACGGTTTCGCCTTTTTTATGGGCGACGCGCACCGGCACGATTTCTTCAGCAAAGAACCCGGCGGCTTGCGCGGCGGCGGTGCGTTGCTGGCTGCGCAGGGCGAAGGCGTCCTGATCGGCGCGGGACACGTTGTAGTCGTCGGCGACGTTATCGGCCGTTTGCGGCATCGCATCCACGCCGTATTGGGCCTTCATCAACGGGTTGATAAAACGCCAGCCGATGGTGGTGTCTTCCAGTTTCATGTTGCGCGAAAACGCCGCGTCAGCCTTGCCCATCACGAACGGCGCACGGGACATCGACTCGACGCCACCGGCAATCGCCAGCTCCATTTCGCCGCTGGCGATGGCGCGGAAGGCCGTGCCGATCGCGTCCATGCCCGAGGCGCACAGGCGGTTGAGGGTCACGCCCGGAATGCTTTGCGGCAAGCCCGCCAACAGCAACGCCATACGCGCGACGTTGCGGTTGTCTTCACCGGCCTGGTTGGCGCAACCAAGGAACACTTCGTCGACCGCGCTCCAGTCCACCGACGGGTTGCGCTCGATCAGTGCCTTGATTGGCAAAGCTGCCAAGTCATCGGCGCGCACCGTGGACAAGCCACCGCCGAAACGGCCGATGGGCGTGCGGATGGCATCACAAATAAAGACGTCGCGCATCAGGCTTCTCCCGGTGCTTGGCCGTGGGCGGCGGCAGTGCGCGCTTCGAGATCACGCAGCGCGGTCAGCTCCACCTCGGTCGGCTCGGCGGTGGTGCTTACGTGGTCGGCAAAACGAATTGCCCAACCGGTGGCTGCCACCACTTGCTCGCGGGTTACGCCAGGGTGCAAGGCGGTGACCACAAACTCATGGCTGCCCTCCTCCGGCTCCATGATGCACAGGTCGGTAATAATCCCTACAGGGCCGGCGCCAGGCAGGCCCAGGCGCTTGCGTGAGTCACCGCCTTCGCCGTGGCCGACCGAGGTGATGAAGTCCAGCTTGTCGACAAACGAACGCGCCGACTGCTTGAGGATGATCAACACGCTCTTGGCGGAACCGGCAATCTCCGGCGCGCCACCGGCACCCGGCAGGCGCACTTTGGGCTGGTGATAATCGCCCACCACGGTGGTGTTGATATTGCCGAAACGGTCGACCTGGGCGGCGCCGAGAAAGCCGACGTCGATGCGCCCGCCTTGCAGCCAGTAGCGAAAAATCTCACCGGTCGGCACGACCGTGTCGGCGGTTTCTGCCAGTTCGCCGTCACCGATCGACAGCGGCAATACGCTTGGCTTGGCGCCAATCGGGCCGGATTCGTAGATCAGCACCACGTCCGGCGACGAGGTCAGGCGTGCCAGGTTGGCGGCCTTGGAAGGCAAGCCGATACCGACAAAGCACACCGAGCCGTTCTTGAGGCGGCGCGCGGCGGCGACGGTCATCATTTCATTGGTCGAGTAAGCCATTACTTGGCCTCCTGCGCGTGGGCCAGCTTGGCCTGGAATTCACTGAAGTCAGCGGTGCCGTGGATGTATTCGTCGATCCACGCGGTAAAGGTCCCACGGTCGCGGGCGATCGGGTCCCACGCCTGATAGAAGCGGTTGTCGCGCTCGTTGTAGCCGTGGGCGTAGGACGGGTGCGCACCACCGGGTACATGGCACACCGCAGTCAAGGCCCAGGTCGGCAGTACGCAGCTGTTCATCGGTGCATTCAGGTCATCGACGATTTCTTCGACGGTGACGATGCAACGCTTGGCCGCCAGGGCCGCTTCCTTCTGCACACCGAGAATGCCCCAGAGCAGCACATTGCCCTTGCGGTCGGCCTTTTGTGCGTGGATCACGGTGATGTCCGGACGCACCGACGGCACGGCCGCCAGCACTTCGCCAGTGAATGGGCAGGTGACGGTTTTGATCAGCGGGTTGACCTTGGGCAGGTCGGAGCCGGCATAGGCGCGCAGCACTGCAAACGGCAGGCCCGAGGCTCCGGCAACGTAGGCATTGGCCAGGTCGGCGTGGCTGTGTTCTTCGATCTCCAGCGGCTGCGGCCATTGCTTTTCAACGGCGTCGCGCAGGCGATGCAGGGAACCCACGCCCGGGTTGCCGCCCCAGGAGAAAATCAACTTGCGCGCGCAGCCGGCACCGATCAACTGGTCGTAGATCAGGTCAGGCGTCATGCGCACCAGCGTCAGGTCTTTCTTGCCCTGACGAATGATTTCATGACCCGCTGCCGTAGGGATCAGATGGGTGAAGCCTTCGAGGGCGACGGTATCGCCGTCGTTCACGAAGCGCTTGACCGCATCACGCAGGGTGAGAATTTCAGCCATGGGGTTGGGCTCCCGGTGTTGATCGAAAAAGGCGCTGAGGTGGCGCCGAAGTGCTTGAAGATTAAGCCGGGCAAATGGACCAAACAATCCGATAATCGACTCAGCGTTCGATTATCGAACAGATTGTTGTCTAGCTAATCGTTTACGAAAACTCGCTCAGTCTGAGGGCCTGGCTTATGTGGGAGCTGGCTTGCCTGCGATTGCATCACCACGGTTTACCTGACAGACAGAGGTGTCTGCATCGCAGGCAAGCCAGCTCCCACACAAGCCAGCTCCCACGCAATTTAGCGCCCACTTGAATCGCGCGGGGATCAGGTAGCATCCGCATGGCTGACCATGCCCTTGATCACCACGGCAGCCGTGGCCAACGCCGCCGGAATCACCAGTGCCGTCAGCACTTGTTCGAAGTTCCAGCCCAGGCCCAGCAAGGTGGCGCCCATCCACGCGCCGAGGATCGCGCCGAAGCGACCGATGCCGAGCATCCACGACACACCGGTGGCGCGGCCCTGTGTCGGGTAGAAGCGCGCGGCCAGGGATGGCATGGCCGATTGCGCGCCGTTGACGCACATCCCGGCGATCAACACCAAGGTCGCCAGTACGGTGATATTGCCCAGGCTCTGCCCCACTGCGTAGGCAAACACCCCGGCCAACAGGTAGAAAGTACCGATGACCTTGTGGGGATTGAAGCGGTCCATTGCCCAGCCCACGCCGACCGCACTCAGCACGCCGCCGAACTGGAACAACGCGCCGATAAAGGCTGCCTGTTCCATACTGGCGCCGCTGTCGCGCATCAGGGTCGGCAGCCAACTGGTCAGCAGGTAAACAATCACCAGGCCCATAAAGTAGGTGAGCCACAGCAGCAGGGTGCCGGCGCTGTAGGTGCCGGAGAAGATCACCGCGAACACGTTGCGCGCCTTGACGGTTTTTTGCTCGGGCACGCTGAAGCTGCTCGCCTGGGCAACGATCGTAGGTTCGATAGGGGACAACGTCTTGCGCACCTTGTCGGTGCCACGGTTGCGCACCACCAGGTAACGCGCCGATTCCGGCAGCCATACCAATAGCACCACCGCCAAAATCAACGGCAGAATGCCGCCGATCAGCAGCAGGCTATGCCAGCCAAACGCCGGGATCAGCTTGGCCGAGATAAACCCGCCGCCGGCCATGCCCAGGTTGAAACCGCAGAACATGCTGGTCACCAGCAACGATTTGTGGCGCTCGGGGGTGTATTCGGACAGCAGCGTCGTGGCGTTCGGCATCCCTGCGCCCAGGCCCAGCCCGGTCAGGAAGCGCAACACCAGTAGCTGATCGACGTTGCTGCTGTAGGCCGAGGCCAGGCTGAATGCGCCAAACACCAACACCGCACTCACCAGCACCACTTTGCGGCCAAAACGGTCCGCCAGCGGGCCGGAACCGAGCGCACCAAACACCATGCCGATCAACGCGGCACTCATTACCGGGCCGAGGCTGGCGCGGTCGATGCCCCAGTCCTGGGACAGCGCAGGCGCAATAAAGCCCATGGCAGCGGTGTCGAGGCCATCGAGGAAGACAATCAGGAAACACAGGATTACCACACGCCACTGGTAACGCGAGAGTGGCTGGGCGTTGATAAAGGACTGCACGTCCAGGGTGGTACCGACAGAAGGCTGATTCATTATTTTTATTCCACACCGATGGCGGGCCAACGACCTGGGGTCGTCGTTATTATTGGGCGGCTCTTCAGAGCGCTGCCGCACAGTAATAAGTCGGGGGAAACAGCGTCAATTGATCAAGCCGGGATCTGTGCGGTCACCGAACACTTAGGCAAACAGTTGCGCACTCAACTCGCGGCTGGCGCTGAGCATGCTTGGCAAAAACCGCTGCTCCAGCTCGCTGCGGCTGACACGCCCGGCGTGGGTGCTGACATTGAGCGCGGCCAACACCTGGCCGGAAGCGTCGTACACCGGCACGGCGATGGAGCGCAAACCCTGCTCCAGCTCCTGATCGACGATGCACCAGCCTTGTTGACGCACTTGTTGCAGGCATTCGAACAAGGCTTCGGGCGTGGTCAGGGTGCGGCTGGTCTTGGTTTGCAGGTCGGCGTGGTCGAGATAGTCCTTGAGCGAGGCATCGTCCAGCGCCGCCAGGAGGATGCGCCCCATCGATGTGCAATACGCCGGCAAACGCCCGCCCACCGACAGGTCCACCGAGATCAGGCGCTGGGTGGTGGCCGAGCGGGCGATATAAAGGATGTCGTCGCCTTCCAGGGTCGCCATGTTGCAAGCCTCGTGCAATTGCTCGCTCATACGGTCCAGGTAAGGCTGGGCCGATACGGCCAATGGCGTGGAGGACAAATACGCATGCCCCAGGGTCAAGACTTTGGGCAGCAGCGAATAGGTGCGCCCATCGGTGGTGGCATAACCGAGCTTGATCAAGGTGTGCAGGCAACGGCGTACGGCGGCACGCGGGATTTCGGTGCGATGACTGATCTGGGCGATGGTCAGGTGGCGTTTGCGCTCCTGAAACGCCTGCACCACGGCCAGGCCGCGCGCCAGGGAGGTCATGAAGTCCGGATCACCGGTAAACGCCTGGATACGCTTGGCCGGTGAAGCCACGATCGGCGGCGCCACTGATGCGAAGGAGTTGCGCAATTGATCGTTCATTTCCAGGGTCCTTTCTCTTGTTTTCAACCGCAGGGAGGGTTGGCCGCCATTACAAGCCGTGCCGGCCGGGATGCACAAGGTTGCGCCCGCAACATCGGGCGATTATCGGACAGCCATGCGATTATCGCAATTTTGCCGATGGAACCCGACAGCCGGGTAGACCACTACAGTCATGCGCAAAACACGCAAATGACTCACACCGTCATGTAACAAAAGTCTCACACGAAGTTGACGCTTTTTAACTTAATGCTGATAGTTTTATCCAAATGCGCCGCTATAATGCAGCTTGTGCAGAGGTCAGCCCGATTTCATTATCATCGGGAGTGGAGCTCACGAGGCGATGCGCGTTACAGGCATCATCGGTCACACATACCTGTTTATAAGATCTGCCCTTTGGCCCTTTTTCAAACTTGAATGGTTCTACTGTTCAATTTTGAACAACCCGAGGACGACTTTCAGGCATGACGCTGCACCGTCAATACACTCAACTTAATTAGGTAACACTGTGACGAAAGACGAACTGCGCGCGGAACTTGAGCGCCAGGAACAACGTTACAAGGACGTTTACGGCGGGGAAGTCACCACCTACGCCGCGCAACCTGAACCCGAGCGCAAACCCTGGCGCAAACGGGCCAGTTTGCTGGATCAGGCATTTGCCCAGGAAATTCAAAAGATTGAACAGGAACTCAAGACCGAAGAGCCATAAGCCCTTCGCTCAGAGTTTCCAGGGTCTTGCTGTCTCTGCCGGCCCAGCGCCGGCGGAAGGCACCGTGCATTGGCTTGGCTCACCATTGGTCAGCGTCCTGCTGAAGCCAACGAAATTTCATACAAATGTTTCAGACATGACGTTTGCATGACAAATCCGTGTCTTTTCGGCCCCGCACTTTATAAATCAAAGACTTGCCAAAGCCCCGAAAACCCTGGGATGCGCCGCTTTGCCCGGTGTTTTTTCAGTGAAGATTGTTACCGATGAGCAGCTAATGCATCGATTACTGAGGTTTTCTGGCATAATCGCGCCCCCTTACGACCGGGTCAGAAAACCTTCATGATCGATTTATTCAGCGGACTGGATGCTTGGGTTCTAGTGAGCCTGTTGCTCGCCCTGGCCTTTGTCCTCGCCTTCGAGTTCATCAATGGCTTTCATGACACCGCTAACGCGGTGGCCACAGTCATCTACACCAAAGCCATGCCGCCGCACCTGGCCGTGTTCTTCTCCGGGGTGTTCAACTTCCTCGGCGTGTTGCTCGGTGGTGTCGGCGTCGCCTACGCCATCGTGCACTTGCTGCCGGTGGAGTTGTTGATCAATGTGAACACCGGCCATGGCCTGGCAATGGTCTTCTCTTTATTGGCAGCGGCGATCACCTGGAACCTGGGCACCTGGTACTTCGGTATCCCGGCCTCCAGCTCCCATACCTTGATCGGCTCGATCCTTGGTGTCGGCCTGGCCAATGCCCTGATCAACGACATCCCCTTGGCTGACGGTGTGAACTGGCAGAAAGCCATCGATATCGGTGCTTCCCTGGTGTTCTCGCCGATGGCCGGCTTCCTGGTCGCAGCTCTGGTGCTGATCGGCCTGAAATGGTGGCGCCCACTGTCGAAAATGCACAAGACCCCGGACCAGCGCCGCAAACTTGACGACAAGAAGCACCCACCGTTCTGGAACCGTCTGGTACTGGTGATCTCGGCCATGGCCGTGAGCTTCGTACACGGCTCCAATGATGGCCAGAAAGGCATCGGCCTGATCATGCTGGTGCTCATCGGTATCGTACCGGCGCAGTTCGTACTCGACCTGGGCAGCACCACTTACCAGATTGAACGTACTCGCGATGCCACCGTGCATTTGAGCCAGTTTTACGAGCGCAATAACGCCACGCTCGGCGAGTTCCTGGCACTGGGCAAAAGCGTGAAGGACGACCTGCCGGGCAAGTTCCGGTGCAACCCGCAGCAGACCGAGCCGACTATCAATGCCTTGATGGAAACCCTGAAAGGCGTTTCCGACTACCACTCGCTGACTGCCGAGCACCGCATTGAAGTGCGCCGCTACTTGCTGTGCCTGGACGACACCGCGAAGAAAGTCGGCAAGCTGCCGGGCCTGGATGCGCGTGAGAAGTCCGACCTGGACAAGCTGCGCAAAGACTTGACCGCCACCACCGAGTACGCCCCGTTCTGGGTGATCCTCGCCGTCGCACTGGCCCTGGGCCTGGGTACCATGGTGGGCTGGAAGCGTGTGGTACTGACCATCGGTGAGAAGATCGGCAAGCAGGGCATGACCTATGCCCAAGGCATGTCGGCACAGATCACCACGGCGAGCATGATTGGCCTGGCCAACATTTTCAGCCTGCCGGTTTCCACCACTCACGTACTGTCTTCAGGCGTGGCCGGCACCATGGTTGCCAATAAGAGCGGCCTGCAAGGCGGCACGGTGAAGACCATTCTGATGGCTTGGGTGTTGACCTTGCCGGCAACCGTGGGTCTGTCAGCCGGGTTGTTCTGGCTGGCCTCCAAGGCGCTGGGCAGTTGATAGCCAACCGTTGAAAAAGAAGGTGCGACCTCGATGAGGATCGCACCTTTTTTTATGCAACTACAGGTGCGGGACGCAGAGCGTCCTCGGCGGCATTCCCACGCGGAGCGTGGGAACGATCACATTAAATAGCAGGCAAAAAAAAGGGCGACCGAAGTCGCCCAAAATGCCTTGCGTGCTCATGTAACCCAGAAGAACTTACGGTTCTTTACGCTTATTAGCGTCCTTCCAGATAAAAATCCCAAACCCTACAAAAAACAGCACCATGAGGCTGACAGTCAGCACCCCGGCAAACACCACATTATCGAAAAACATGACCGGCCTCCTGCTCATGCCCTGTTGCGATAGGGCTAAGTTAATGGAGAAGGCGGAGTGGAAAATTGACCGGGATCAATGTCGCCCGCAACGGGGCTTAAAGAAGGGTAATAACTGACCTGCATCAACAAATGCAGGCTGTTTCAACGCTTTTTCGGCTTGTTCTTGGGTTTTTTCTTAACTTTGCCAAGCGGCATCGCCTGCTCAAATGCCTGGCGAACTTCATTCAGGCGCTTGTCATTCAAGTCATGCACACGTTTGGCACGTTCGGCATTCAGGTCAATCAGTTTGTCGTCTTCACTCATGGCTGGGCTTACGTCGTGGCGGGAATGGCTCAATAATGCGGCCTCTCCCGCTCGACGGCAAATGCCAGGGTGAAAATCCTCGTACTTCTCTTTCCTGGCGCTTATTTATCCCGCTCAAATGTAATGATGGAACGTGTAGTCCCCGGCCAATTCGGCATTTGGCGCCAGGGCGTCAGCACTTCCAGCGTATCGCCGCTGACCTGAAAATCGCGGCATTGCACCGTCCCCACCCACGCCGGATTCCAGGCAGAATCAACCTCTGTGCACCATTGATTGCCCTCGACCCGCTCAATACCGGTATAAGCCACCAGCGTATTCAACAGCGCTGATTTTTCAGCGTCGGAAGCGCCGGCTTTTCTTCCCTCACCGGTCAACACGAAAGCCACTCGATGATCCGCGGTAAAAATAACGCGCCCGGAAGGACGGCTGCCCATTGCCGGAATTTTCTCACGGGTATCCTGGGACTCGACCTGATAGCCGACCAGCTTCCAGGCCCCGACCAGCGGTGACTCATTCGCTGCTGCGCCCGCGCAAAGGCCCATTGAAACAGCCAACCCGATCACATTTGCCTTTATAGGGAGTTTCATCGCTCTACCGTCTCAAAAAAGACACAGAGCTTTGCGCACGGCTGCCCGGGGAGATGTAGGGCATATCCCCAAACTACGACAGGAGAATCTGCGGGCGACAAAAGGAAGCACATCGCCCAAAATCGACACTTCCCAACTTACCCTGTAGGCGCACTCAGTTGGCACTGCACAATGACCTTCCGCCGCTGCTGGCCCTGCGCGCTTTTGAGGCGGTGGCGCGGCACTTGAGTTTTATCAAGGCCGCCAATGAGTTGTCGGTTACCCAGAGCGCACTCAGCCACCAAGTGCAAAAGCTCGAACAGTATCTGGGCAAACCACTGTTTATCCGACGCACCCGCGCGATTGATCTGACCGCCGACGGCCAAGGTTACTACGACGAAATCCGCCCGGCCCTCGATATGATCGCCGCCGCCACCCGCGCGCAGAAAGTCGCCCCCACGACCACAATTTTGCGCGTGGGCCTGCTGGCCTCGTTTGCCACCCTGTGGCTGGCCCCGCGTCTGGCCGGGTTTCTCAACCGCTACCCGCATATCCAGGTGGAACTGCTGCCCGCGATTCAATTAGCCAACGTCGCCACCGCCGAGGTCGACCTGGCCATCCGCTATGGCAAGGGCGACTGGCCCGATGTACAGGCCACGCGTTTGATGGCGGAAGTCATTTCACCGGTGTGCAGCCCGGCCTTCAAGGCCAGCCAACTGCACAATGCGCCCTTGTTGATGGCCACCTCGCACCGCCCTTTCGAGTGGACGGATTGGTCGGCGCACTACCAGGTCAACCTCGACCACCATTCCCGCGTGCTGCTGCACGACTACAACATCGTGGTCGAAGCCGCCGTGGCTGGCCAAGGCATCGCCATGGGCCGTCACCGCCTGATAGAGCGCAGGCTCAAGGACGGCAGCCTGGTGGAAGCCTTTGACTGGCCGCCCTACCACAGTGAAATCGGTTACTGGCTGGTCGTGCCTCAAGGCCCTGCGAGCCAAGCGGTCGAATGCTTCAGTCAATGGTTGAAAGACACCTGCGCCGATGCATGAGCTATTTCGATACGTCGAGTGAGATCTATCCGTTTGTCGCCCATTGATACAACAAACATGCTCAAACCTCTTAACCCAAGAGGATCCAACATGAGCGACTCCATCCGCCAACGCGTACAAGCCCTTGGCCTGACGCTGCCAACCCCTAGCCAGCCGGCGGCCAATTACATCAATCATGTGGTCAGCCAGAACCAGCTGTTTATCTCCGGGCAAATTCCTATGCTCGACGGCAAACCCGCCTACATCGGCCGGCTGGGGCAATCCCTCAGCGATGAAGAAGGTGCCCAGGCAGCAGAGCTGGCGGCGTTGGGCTTGCTCGGCCAGTTAAGTGCTGCCGTCGGTGATGACCTGTCGCGTGTAGTGCGCATTCTCCGCTTGGGCGTGTTCATCGCCAGCAGCGGCGATTTCACGCGCCAAAGCGTCGTTGCCAATGGCGCATCCAATCTGGTGGTCAATGCCCTGGGCGACAAAGGCCGGCACGTGCGCACCGCCGTCGGCGTCTCGAGCCTGCCCGCCGGCGTCGCCGTGGAGGTGGACGCAATTTTCGAGCTGCTGTCGTGAGCCCGCTGCAGGTCCAGCATCTGCGTGACGACACACCTGGCTGCCAATCAGGCATCGTGCACTTCAACCATGCCGGTGCCTCGCTGCCGAGCCAAGCCACCCTCGACGCGATCATCGACCAGTTGCAACGCGAAGCCCGCGATGGCCCGATGGAGGCCGGCGAGCATGGCGCGATCCTGGTAGAAAAAGCCCGGCGCGCAGCTGGGCAATTACTCAATGCGCCCGTCTCCTCGATTGCCTTCGCCAGCAGCGGCTCAACCGCCTGGAGCCTGGCTTTCCAGGCCTTGGGGCCGTGGCAGCCGGGCGATCGCATCCTGGTCGGGCGCCATGAATGGGGCGGCAACCTGGCGAGTATGCAGTTGGCCGTGCAAGCGGGTGCCCGAGTGGAGGTGATTCCCTGCGATGCAACCGGCGCAGTCTGCCCATTGGCGCTGGAAGCAATGATTGATGCCAACGTCAAGCTGATCGACCTGACCTGGCTGCCGGCCAACGGCGGCCTGATCAACCCTGCCCAGGCCATCGGCGAAGTGGCCAGGCGCCACGCAATCCCCTACTTCATCGACGCCGGCCAAGCGGTCGGCCAGTTGCCGGTGGATGTGCAGGCGCTGCACTGCGATGTGCTCAAGTCGGCCGGGCGTAAACACCTGCGCGGGCCGCGGGGTACGGCGCTGCTGTATGTGCGACCAGACTTTCTGCAACGCCTGAGCCCCGCCCAGCGCGACGTGTTCTCGGCGCCCTGGACCGTTGAAGGGTTCGACCTGCGTAACGATGCCCGCCGCTTTGAAACCAGCGAAGTGTCCTACGCCTTATTGGCGGGGTTGGGCAATGCGTTGCAGGAAGTTAACCGACTGGGCGTGGAGCGGACATGGGAAAGGGTCTTGCAGCTTAGCGGACGAATCCGCGACGCGCTGCGTCAGATTCCGGGCGTTTCCCTGCACGATCTGGGCACGGTTCACTCAGGATTGATCGCCTTTAACCTCGCCGGCTGGGAGGCGTTTGAACTCAAACGTCGGCTGGGATTAAAGCGCATCAACATCGGCGCCAATGGTGTGGCCTACACGCCTCTGGATATGCAGGCGCGGGGTCTTACAAGCATCGCGCGGGTTTCTGTCAGCCCACTCAACACCGAACACGACATCGAGTTGCTGATCGCCGCGCTGCGCGAATTGCGCGATTAAACCTCGACGTCCACCCACAAACCCTGGCGCGGCGCGTCCTCGATCAGCGGCGCTACCGGCACGGTGTTGTCGGCGTTGAGCTCATCGCCGGGGATCGCCAAGTGCGCGTCAGGGTCTTCATCCGCTTCGCGCCGGCGTTTCTGCTGTTCTTGCTGGCGGCGTTGTTCTTCGCGCAGTAACAAAGTCGACTGCTCGGCATCGCCCTTTTTCAGGTCGATGGTGCTTTCGTTGGAGCCGGCCTGCACGGGCACCACGGGCGGGATATCCGGCTTCTGGCGCACCGGATCAAGTTGCGACGTGACCGGTACAACGCTCAAGGGCAGTATGGGTGGCAGCATGGTTTTTAGTCTCCTATTGCGCAGACTGTCGGCTGCGGGAGGGGCGACTTGAGCATCAAGCCCCCAACTTGTGAACCAATCGTCATCTATCCGACGAACATATCGCCCTTTTTCTTGCCGCTTGGAGCTTAAAGCTTGAAGCTGCAGCTATTCCTTTTGGTCTGGAAGCCGTGTTCCGTTAGAATAGTCGGCTTTTTCACGGCGGGAGTCAGGCAGCATGGCGCAGCAGTATCAACCGGGGCAACGCTGGATTAGTGACAGCGAAGCAGAGCTGGGGTTAGGCACCGTTCTGGCACAGGACGGGCGCTTGTTGACCGTGCTCTATCCGGCCACTGGCGACACTCGTCAGTATGCGCTACGGAATGCGCCCCTCACTCGTGTGAGGTTTTCGCCGGGTGACAGCATCACCCATTTCGAAGGCTGGAAAATGACCGTACAGGAAGTCGACGACGTCGATGGCCTGCTGGTCTACCACGGCCTCAATGGGCAGAACGAGCAGGTCACCCTGCCGGAAACCCAACTGTCGAACTTCATCCAGTTCCGTCTGGCCAGCGACCGTCTGTTCGCCGGGCAGATCGACCCGCTGGCCTGGTTCTCGCTGCGCTATCACACGCTGGAACACACCAGCCGTCAGTTGCAGTCCTCGCTGTGGGGCCTGGGCGGCGTGCGTGCACAACCTATTGCTCACCAACTGCACATCGCTCGCGAAGTCGCTGACCGTATCGCGCCACGGGTATTGCTGGCCGACGAAGTGGGCCTGGGCAAGACCATCGAAGCCGGCCTGGTGATTCATCGCCAGTTGCTGTCGGGTCGCGCCAACCGCGTGCTGATCCTGGTGCCGGAAAACCTGCAACACCAGTGGCTGGTGGAAATGCGCCGCCGCTTTAACCTGCAGGTTGCGCTGTTCGACGAAGAGCGTTTTATCGAAAGCGATGCCGCCAACCCGTTCGAAGACACTCAGCTTGCACTGGTTGCACTCGAATGGCTGGTGGACGACGAGAAGGCCCAGGACGCGCTGTTCGCCGCCGGCTGGGACCTGCTGGTGGTCGACGAAGCCCACCACTTGGTGTGGCATGAAGAAAAAGCCAGCCCGGAATACGCGCTGGTCGAGCAACTGGCCGAAGTGATCCCTGGCGTGCTGCTGCTCACCGCCACCCCGGAACAACTGGGCCAGGACAGCCACTTCGCACGCCTGCGTCTGTTGGACCCGAACCGCTTCCACGACCTGCACGCCTTCCGCGCCGAAAGCGAGAACTATCGCCCGGTAGCCGAAGCCGTGCAGGAACTGCTGGACAAGGGCCGCCTGTCGCCAAAAGCGCACAAAACCATCCAGGGTTTCCTCGGTGACGAAGGTGAAGCACTGCTCACCGCCGTCAACGATGGCGACACCGAAGCCAGCGCACGCCTGGTGCGTGAGCTGCTCGACCGCCACGGCACCGGCCGCGTACTGTTCCGTAACACCCGCGCCGCCGTGCAGGGTTTCCCGGAGCGCAAGCTGCATGCCTACCCGCTGCCGAACCCGGACGAATACCTCGAACTGCCGCTGGGCGAACACGCCGAGCTGTACCCGGAAGTCAGCTTCCAATCGCAACCGGATGTTGAAGAAGAAAACCGCTGGTGGCGCTTCGACCCGCGCGTCGAGTGGCTGATCGACCAGCTGAAAATGCTCAAGCGCACCAAAGTGTTGGTGATCTGCGCCCACGCCGAAACCGCCATGGACCTGGAAGACGCCCTGCGCGTGCGCTCCGGCATCCCGGCCACGGTGTTCCACGAGGGCATGAACATCCTCGAGCGTGACCGCGCTGCTGCCTACTTCGCAGACGAAGAGTTCGGCGCCCAGGTGCTGATCTGCTCGGAAATCGGCAGTGAAGGCCGCAACTTCCAGTTCTCCCACCACTTGGTGCTGTTCGACCTGCCGTCCCACCCCGACCTGCTGGAACAGCGGATCGGCCGCCTGGACCGGATCGGCCAGAAGCATGTGATCGAACTGCACGTGCCGTACCTGGAAACCAGCCCGCAAGAGCGCCTGTTCCAGTGGTACCACGAAGCGTTGAACGCGTTCCTCAACACCTGCCCGACCGGCAACGCCTTGCAGCATCAGTTCGGCCCACGCCTGCTGCCGCTGCTGGAAAACGCCGACGACGGCGAGTGGCAAGCCCTGATCGACGAAGCGCGTGCCGAGCGCGAGCGTCTGGAACAGGAACTGCACACCGGTCGCGACCGCTTGCTGGAGCTCAACTCCGGCGGCGCGGGTGAAGGCGATGCGCTGGTGGAAGACATTCTTGAGCAAGACGACCAGTTCGCCCTGCCGATCTACATGGAAACCCTGTTCGACGCCTTCGGCATCGACAGCGAGGACCATTCGGAAAACGCACTGATCCTCAAGCCCAGCGAAAAAATGCTCGACGCCAGCTTCCCCCTGGGCGACGACGAAGGTGTGACCATCACCTACGACCGTAACCAGGCGCTGTCGCGTGAAGACATGCAGTTCATCACCTGGGAACACCCGATGGTGCAAGGCGGCATGGACCTGGTGCTGTCCGGCTCGATGGGCAACACCGCCGTGGCGCTGATCAAGAACAAGGCGCTCAAGCCAGGCACCGTGTTGCTCGAACTGCTCTACGTCAGTGAAGTGGTTGCGCCGCGCTCGCTGCAACTGGGCCGCTACCTGCCACCGGCCGCCTTGCGCTGCCTGCTGGATACCAACGGTAATGACCTGTCCGGCCGTGTGTCGTTTGAAACTTTGAACGACCAGTTGGAAAGCGTGCCACGCGCCAGCGCCAACAAGTTCGTGCAGGCCCAGCGCGATCAGCTCACGCCACGCATCAATGCCGGCGAAGAGAAGATCACCCCGCGTCACGCCGAGCGTGTGGCCGAGGCGAAACGCCGTCTGGCAGCCGACACCGACGAAGAACTGGCGCGCCTGACCGCGTTGCAAGCGGTCAACCCGACCGTGCGCGACAGCGAGCTGGTGGCGCTGCGCAACCAGCGCGAGCAAGGCCTGGCCATGCTCGACAAGGCTGCGCTGCGGTTGGAAGCGATTCGGGTGTTGGTGGCGGGCTGATCAACATGCGGGCCTTTGATCGTTCCCACGCTCTGCGTGGGAACGCCGCTCTGGACGCTCTGCGTCCGCTCCTAGAAGCATGACGCAGAGCGTCACAGGATGCATTCCCACGCGGAGCGTGGGAACGATCAAGCTACAGCGGCAGCAGCCGGCACCTCAACCGCCCCCAACCCATCTTTCATCTTCTTGGCATCGCGCACAAAACTGCGCGAGGCCTGGAACAGAAACAGCATGGTCAAGAACAGCGCCACCGGAATCAGGTACATGGCGTCGTGCAACCCAACCGCTTTATACGCCTCGGTCATCTGCGAGGCGCCATCGGCATACATTGCCGAATGGGCAAAATGATCAGACAGGCCGCCCACCACCACCGGCCCCATGCCACCGCCGAGCAAGTACAACCCCGCAAAAAACAGCGCCATCGCCGTGGCGCGCAGGCGTGGCTCAACCACGTCCTGAATCGCCGTGTACACGCAGGTGTAGAAGTTATAGGCAAACAACCAGCCCACACTGAACAGCGCCACAAACACGCCAATCTCAATGCGCCCCGCGTGCAAGGCCCAGGCAGTGGTAATGGTCGAGATAATCAAGCTGCACGCGGCAAACAGCAGCCGGCCGTTGGCGACGCGCTGATGGATCTTGTCGGCAATCCAGCCGCCCAGGGTCAGGCCCACCAGCCCGGTGATGCCGACGATCACGCCGGTGGCCACCGCGGCGTCCTGCAACGGCATCAGGAAGTAACGCTGCAACATCGGCACCAAAAATGAATTGCACGCATAGGTGGCGAAGTTAAAGCACAACCCGGCCAGCACCAGCCACAGGAAGGTCGGCACCGCCAGAACGCGACGAATCGGGCGGTCGACGCGCTCCTGGGAGACTTGCACGGTTTCCGCTGCGCCGCGCTTGGGTTCCTTGATATAGAACATGAAGATCGCGAGGATCAGCCCCGGCACGGCGGCGATAAAGAACGGTGCGCGCCAGCTGTCGAACGCCTTGACCATCGCGCCAATGGTGAAGAACGCCAGCAGCAGGCCCAACGGCAGGCCCAACATGAAAATGCCCATGGCCCGGGCGCGGCGGTGGGCGGGAAACAGGTCGCCGATCAGCGAATTGGCCGCCGGCGCGTAGCTGGCTTCACCGATGCCGATGCCCATTCGCACCAGCAAAAAGGTCCAGAAGCTGCCGACCATGCCGTTGACCGCCGTCAGCCCGCTCCAGGCAAACAGGCCCCAGCCCATCAGTTTGCTGCGTGAACCGGTATCGGCCAGGCGCCCGAGCGGCAGGCCGGCGATGGCGTAGACGATGGTGAAGGCGGTGCCGATGATACCGAGCTGGAAGTCGCTCAAGTGCCATTCCATGCGGATTGGCTCGATGATGATGGCGGGGATGGTGCGGTCGAAGAAATTGAACAGGTTGGCGAGGAACAGCAGGAACAGAATGCGCCAGGCATTCGCCGCTTGGGTCGAGTTCTGCATGGGTCCGTCTCTTTTATTGTTATGAGAGCTGCGATGCCCGATGCATCCTGCCCGGTACCTGCAACATAATCAGGCCAGGCACGCTTGTCTGTAATGATTCGTAAAGCTGATAGGGCATGATTTCACCCGCAGCGACGGGACTTTCCCTACGAAAATATAAGTTCGCGCCCCCCTTCCCAACCGCCATGGCACGGATAGAATGGCGAGCCTTCCGTAACACCCACATCCTACTTTTCTTATCGATGACGCCCATGTCCGAAGCCAGTCCGTGTCTGAGTTGCGGTGCCTGCTGTTCACACTTTCGCGTGTCTTTCTTCTGGGGCGAGTGCGCCTCATCGGGCGGCACGGTGCCCGATGACCTGGTGGTGCAGATCAACCCCACACGCGTGGCGATGATTGGTACCGACCAGAAACCCGCCAGGTGTTGCAGCCTCGAGGGTGAGGTAGGCAAGGGCACCCGTTGCACCATCTATGAACAACGCTCAAGCCCCTGCCGAGAGTTCGATGCGTCGTGGAGCCAGGGCGAGCAGAACGTCGACTGCGATACCGCTCGCGCCGCCTTTGGCCTGCCGCCATTAGAAGCACCTTTTGAACTGGACCTGCCGATCAGCGCTTAGCATCAAACGCTATGGCAGGCATGCCAAAATGGTTGAAAGCAAAGTGCCATTATCCATGGAAAATCCTGCGCGGCTTCTATACTCGACTTCATAGGTCATCGCCGTTGGCTGTGACGTGACGCTATGACGGGGCTTGCTATGGAATGGCTGGGTCTGCATTTTTTTACCGACCTGCCAGAGAACGGGCACTTATTACTCAATTGCAGTCATAACCCTTTTCTGGTGCTACTGGCGTATCTGGTTGCTTGCGCGGCCGGCTTCGGCACGCTGGACATGGCTGAGCGCGTCGGCCATGTCGAAGACCCTACCGCCCGCCGTCATTGGCGTTGGCTGGGAGCGGGTTGCCTGGCGGGTGGCATCTGGTCGACGCACTTCATCAGCATGTTGGCCTTCCAGGCACCTATCGCCATTCATTATGAATTGATCATGACGTTCGCCTCGCTGGTGATCGCCTTGATCGCTTCACTGTTCGCCATGCAAACCCTGAGTCATACCCATCTGCGATTCCATCAATACCTGCTGGCGTCGGTATGGATGGGCCTGGGTATCGCGCTGATGCATTACGTGGGCATGTCGGCCATGCGCTCCCAGGCCGATGTGTACTTCGAGACCGACCTGTTCATGGCCTCCGTGGCGATTGCCATCGGCGCCAGCCTGGCCGCGCTGTTGCTGTCGAGCTACCTGCGCACCGGCGCCGGCGTGTTTCATCAACTGCTCAAGTACGCCGCCAGCCTGGTGCTGGGCGCCGGCATCCTTAGCATGCACTTCACCGGCATGGCGGCCATGCGGATGCTGGTACCGGCCGGCGCTGACCTGTCGTTGCCACTGGATAACAACCCGATTCAACTGGGCCTGTCGGTGGCCGTGATCACCCTGCTGGTGATTGGCAGCAGCGTCAGCGCCGCCCTCGCCGACAAAAAACTGCAGCACAAGGAGCGTGACCTGCGCCGGGTCAACGCCCTGCTCAGTGAGCTGGACCAAGCCCGTGCCTCGCTGCAACAAGTGGCGCACTTCGATGCGCTGACCAGCCTGCTCAACCGTCGCGGCTTCAACCAGATCTTTGCCGAGAAGGTCGCCGAAAAAACCGCCGGCCACGGCATGATGGCGGTGATCTTCCTCGATATCGACCACTTCAAGCGCATCAATGACAGCCTCGGCCACGATGCCGGCGACCAACTGCTCACCGTACTGGCCGGGCATATCAAGGGGTCGGTGCGCAGCCATAGCGATGTGGTCGCGCGGTTTGGCGGCGACGAGTTCTGCATCCTGATCAACATTCACCATCGCGACGAAGCGCGGCACCTGGCCCAGCGCATCATGCATAAGATGAAAGAACCAATCGAACTGGCCGGCCGGCGCATGGTGATGACCACCAGCATTGGCATCAGCCTGTTCCCCGATGACGGACTGACCTGCGAAGAGTTGCTTAAAACCGCTGACCTGGCGCTGTACCAGTCCAAGGATTCCGGTCGCAACAGCTTGAACTTCTTCAGCTCCAACCTTAAAACCCGCGCCTTCCTCGAGCTGCAACTGGAGGAGCAATTGCGCGCTGCGTTGCGCGGCCGCAATGAATTGGTGCTGTTCTACCAGCCGATCTTCGACATGAAGCTGGGCAAGGTCACCCGCCTGGAAGCACTGGTGCGCTGGCAACATCCGCAACATGGGCTGCTGGCCCCGGACCGGTTTATCGGCATCGCCGAAAACAACGGGTTGATTGCCGAACTCGACCACTGGGTATTGCGTCAGGCCTGTCACGATTTGAGCCTGCTGTCTGACCGCGGTTACACCGAGCTGACCATGGCCGTGAACTGCTCGGCCTTGAACCTGGCCCGTGACGAGCTAGCCGATGAGATCGAAGCCGCCCTGCGTTTTGCCGGGATCGCCGCCAGCCGCCTGGAACTGGAAGTCACCGAAAACGCGCTGATGGGCAATATCAGCAGCACCCTGGCACTGTTGCGCCAGATCCGCGCCCTGGGCGTTTCGCTGGCCATTGATGATTTCGGCACCGGTTATTCATCCCTGGCCTACCTCAAGCGCCTGCCGCTCAATACCCTGAAGATAGACCGGTCGTTTATCCAGGACATTCCCAAGTCCACCGCCGATGTCGAGATCGTCCAGGCGATCATCGGCATGGCCCACACCCTGCACTTGCAGGTGGTCACCGAAGGCGTTGAAACCCAGGCGCAATTTGAACTGCTGCTCAAGCACGGCTGCGACTTTATCCAGGGTTACCTGCTGAGCCCGGCGGTGCCTTTGAGCGATGTGGTGGGTGTGATCCAGGGCATCCAGATGCGCAACCCACTCTACCCGTTCAGCATCGAGGGCAATAAGGACGCCATCGCGCCGAAGGACCCTGGTGCAGGCCGCATCGGCCCGCCGTCGATTGTCAGGCCCATTCGATGACGTCGTATCTTTGGGATTTAGCCATCATCTACTTGGATGAACGCCGACGAGCGGCCGAATCATCGGAGTACGCCGGGTACTCCTCTTGAAAAGTCAGGGTTGATCGTTCCCACGCTCTGCGTGGGAATGCCGCCTTGGACGCTCTGCGTCCGCTCTTCGTGACGCAGAGCGTCGCCGGATGCATTCCCACGCGGAGCGTGGGAATGATCTGGCTTTGCCACACCCGGAAACAATTCCCCCGATGTTCCGCCCACTTTAAAACTGTTCCCGTGACGCTTACGTCACCGTCACCTGTGACCTTTCTCTACGGCAAGATGCCATCACGGCGCCAGCGGTTACTCGGCTACACACTTGCTCGGCAAGAAAACGCGCACCTTTATAGTGCGAGCCTTTCTTGCGCCGCCCTTTCCTGGATCAGAATCCACGGCGAAACCACGACCGCCCACAGGCTCGGATCACGCTCAACCAAGTCCAACGCCCGCGTCGCAGACACTTCGCCAAGGCTCCCTGCGGCCAGCCAACCAGCGACTTTGTCGCGGTTATCCTCGGCCATTCCTTCGGCCGCTTCGATCAAATCCAGGCCAGCGTCGACCCACAATAGGGCACCCTTGGCAAAGAACGGTTCAAGCTCCTTCCAGGAAATTTCGGCGGTTTCACCGAGCAGCTTGGCATAGAGGGTGCTAGGTTCTTGCGTCATGGGAATTCACCTGAAGAAAAAATCGGCGCAATCATAGCGTCAGGCGTCAGGCAGAAAAACCCAGTTGCAAATGAGGCACCGAACGAAAGTGTCAGGAAAGCCAAGGATTGCCCGAAACTCTGGCATAAGCCCGCCGCAATTCTGTCTTTTTCTTTCATTAAAGCGACACACCCAAGGTTTGCCCCCAGCAGCCAGCTTTTCAAGCGATGAACCGGCGCTCTACACTGTACCGGTACAGTTGCCAGGGCAATGCCGGGGGATATCCGCGATATCTGATCCGGTTCTGCAGCTCACAAGGCCGCTAGAACTATAAAAAATACAACAGTAAGAGTGGAGCACTATGAATAAGGCTACTAAGCAGATTTCCAAACTGTTTGCCGCTATGGTCCTGGCTGGGGTTGCCGGCCATTCGTTCGCAGCCGACACCATCAAGATCGGTATCGCCGGGCCTAAGACAGGTCCAGTGACGCAATACGGCGACATGCAATTCATGGGTGCCAAGCAGGCAATCGCTGACATCAACGCCAAGGGCGGTGTCGACGGCAAAATGCTTGAAGCGAAAGAATACGACGATGCGTGCGATCCAAAACAAGCCGTTGCCGTAGCGAACAAAGTGGTCAACGACGGCGTCAAGTTCGTGGTCGGTCACCTCTGCTCCAGCTCCACTCAGCCAGCGTCCGACATCTATGAAGACGAAGGCGTGATCATGATCACCCCGGCGGCTACCAGCCCGGAAATCACTTCCCGTGGCTACAAGCTGGTGTTCCGTACCATCGGCCTGGACAGCGCCCAAGGCCCAGCGGCCGGTAACTACATTGCCGACCACGTGAAGCCGAAAGTCGTTGCTGTTATCCACGACAAACAGCAGTACGGTGAAGGCATCGCCACCGCCGTCAAGCAGACCCTCGAGAAGAAAGGCGTGAAAGTCGCCCTGTTCGAAGGCATCAACGCTGGCGACAAAGACTTCGGCTCGCTGATCCAGAAGCTCAAGCAAGCCAACGTCGACTTCGTCTACTACGGCGGCTACCACCCAGAGCTGGGCTTGATCCTGCGCCAGGCCAAGGAAAAAGGCGTGAACGCCAAGTTCATGGGCCCAGAAGGTGTGGGTAACGACTCCATCTCGCAAATCGCCCAGGGCGCTTCCGAAGGCCTGCTGGTTACCCTGCCGAAATCCTTCGACACCGACCCGGCCAACAAGGCCATCGTTGAAGAGTTCACCAAGAACAAGCAGGACCCAACCGGTCCGTTCGTGTTCCCGGCCTACTCGGCCGTTGAAGTGATCGCCGGCGGTATCGCCGCCGCGAAAAGCGAAGACACCGCCAAAGTGGCTGCTGCTATCCACGCCGGCACCTTCAAGACCCCAACTGGCGACCTGAGCTTCGACGCCAAGGGCGACCTGAAGGACTTCAAATTCGTGGTCTACGAATGGCACTTCGGTAAACCAAAAACCGAAGTTTCCCCTCAGTAAGCCAGGCGTTACTGGTCCAACAAGCCCACTGTGAGAGCAGTGGGCTTTGTTTTACGAGGTTTATGGGCCATGTCACCCGCGATCCGGGCGCTGGCTCACCTGAAAATCTTAAAACCGTCACCAGCGGTTCGCTGGCAAACGCTTCGTGCAACCTGATCACAGAGCAGGGCACCGAGCCGGAAATGACTCCACCAGTGAAATGCGTATCGGGTTTTTAGGAGCGCTGTAATGCCTGAGATCTATCATTTTTTCCAAACGCTGGTTAACGGCATGACCGTTGGCAGCACCTATGCCTTGATAGCCATTGGCTACACAATGGTTTACGGCATCATTGGAATGATCAACTTCGCCCATGGCGAGGTGTACATGATTGGTTCCTACGTGGCCTTCATCGCCCTTGCCGGGCTGGCCATGCTGGGTATCCATTCCCTGCCGCTGTTGATGACCGCTGCGTTCCTGGCATCGATCGTCGTGACCAGTGCTTATGGCTACAGTATCGAGCGCGTCGCCTACCGCCCCTTGCGTGGCAGCAACCGTTTGATCCCGCTGATTTCCGCCATCGGCATGTCGATTTTCCTGCAGAACACTGTATTGCTGTCCCAGGACTCCAAGGATAAGTCCATTCCCAACCTGATTCCGGGGAGCTTCTCCTTCGGCCCAGGTGGCGCACAAGAAGTGCTGATTTCGTACATGCAGGTGCTGGTTTTCGTCGTCACCCTGGTGGCAATGCTCGGCCTGACCCTGTTCATTTCCCGCTCCCGTCTGGGGCGCGCCTGCCGGGCCTGCGCCGAAGACATCAAGATGGCCAACCTGTTGGGCATCAACACCAACAACATCATCGCCCTGACCTTCGTGATCGGTGCCGCACTCGCAGCCATTGCGGCGGTGCTGCTGAGCATGCAGTACGGCGTGATCAACCCCAACGCCGGTTTCCTGGTAGGCCTCAAGGCTTTTACCGCAGCGGTCTTGGGCGGTATCGGCAGTATTCCGGGCGCGATGCTCGGCGGGCTGGTGCTGGGTGTGGCTGAAGCCTTTGGCGCCGACGTGTTCGGCGACCAGTACAAGGACGTCGTGGCGTTCGGCCTGTTGGTTCTGGTGCTGTTGTTCCGCCCGACCGGCATCCTGGGCCGTCCGGAGGTTGAGAAAGTATGAGCAGATATCTTAAATCGGCGTTTTTCAGCGCCTTGCTGGTCTGGGCCGTGGCCTTTCCGGTACTCGGCCTCAAGCTGAGCATTGTCGGCATCAACCTGGAAGTGCATGGCACCGGTCCCGTGACCCTGACCATCATCGCCCTGTGCTCGGTGCTGATGTTCCTGCGCGTGCTGTTCACCCAGCAGGTCGGTGCGTTTTTCAAGGGCAACCGTGGCCCGTTGGTGTCGCCCAAGGTCAGCCAATTCCTGACCCTGCCGCGTACCCAGCGCTACATCATCATCGGGCTGATCGTGGCCGCGTTGATCTGGCCGTTCTTCGGCTCGCGCGGCGCCGTCGACATTGCCACCCTGATCCTGATCTACGTGTTGCTGGGCCTGGGCCTGAACATCGTAGTCGGCCTGGCCGGCCTGCTCGACCTCGGTTATGTGGGTTTCTATGCCGTGGGTGCCTACACCTACGCGCTGCTCTCGCACTACCTGGGCTGGGGCTTCTGGATCTGCCTGCCACTGGCCGGCATGGCGGCGGCCACGTTCGGCTTCCTGCTGGGTTTCCCGGTGCTGCGCCTGCGCGGTGACTATCTGGCGATCGTGACCCTGGGCTTCGGTGAAATCATCCGGCTGTTCCTGCGGAACCTCACCGATATCACAGGTGGCCCCAACGGCATCAGCAGCATCCCCAAACCGACGTTCTTCGGGCTGTCGTTCGACCGCACCGCAGCCGAAGGCATGCAGACCTTCCACGAATACTTCGGGATCGACTACAACCCGGTGAGCAAAGTGGTGTTCCTGTACCTGGTGGCGTTGTTGCTGGCATTGGCGGCACTGTTCGTGATCAACCGCCTGCTGCGCATGCCGATCGGCCGCGCGTGGGAAGCGTTGCGCGAAGATGAAATCGCCTGCCGTGCATTAGGCATGAACCCGACCGTCATCAAACTCTCGGCATTCACCCTGGGGGCAACCTTCGCCGGTTTCGCCGGCAGCTTCTTCGCCGCGCGCCAAGGCCTGGTGACCCCGGAGTCGTTCACCTTTATCGAGTCGGCGATCATTCTCGCCATCGTGGTACTGGGTGGCATGGGCTCGCAGCTGGGCGTGATCCTGGCGGCGATCGTGATGATCCTGCTGCCGGAAATGATGCGTGAGTTCAGCGAATACCGCATGTTGATGTTCGGCGCCATGATGGTACTGATGATGATCTGGCGTCCTCAAGGTCTGCTGCCGATGCAACGCCCACACATGGAGCTGCGCAAATGAGCCGCGAGATCCTGAAAGTCGAAAACTTGAGCATGCGTTTTGGCGGCTTGCTCGCGGTCAACGGCGTGGCCCTGACCGTCAAAGAGAAACAGGTTGTGGCGCTGATCGGCCCGAACGGCGCCGGCAAGACCACGGTGTTCAACTGCCTTACCGGCTTCTACAAGCCGAGCGGTGGCAGCATCCTGCTGGATGGCCAACCCATCCAGGGCTTGGCCGGTCACGAGATCGCCCGCAAGGGCGTGGTGCGTACCTTCCAGAACGTGCGCTTGTTCAAGGACATGACGGCGGTCGAAAACCTGTTGATCGCCCAGCACCGGCACTTGAACACCAACTTCTTTGCTGGCCTGTTCAAGACCCCGGCGTTCCGCAAGAGCGAGCGCGAGGCCATGGAATACGCGGCGTACTGGCTGGACAAGGTCAACCTCACCGAGTTTGCCAACCGCCCGGCCGGCACCCTGGCTTACGGCCAACAACGCCGACTGGAAATCGCTCGCTGCATGATGACCCGCCCGCGGATCCTGATGCTCGACGAACCGGCCGCCGGCCTGAACCCCAAGGAAACCGAAGACCTCAAGGCGCTGATCACGGTGCTGCGTGAGGAAAACAACGCCACGGTGCTGTTGATCGAACACGATATGAAACTGGTCATGAGCATTTCCGACCACATCGTGGTGATCAACCAGGGCACGCCATTGGCCAACGGTACGCCGGAGCAGATCCGCGACAACCCGGAAGTGATCAAAGCCTATTTGGGGGAAGCGTAAAATGCTGCAATTCGAAAACGTTTCCACTTTCTACGGCAAGATCCAGGCGCTGCACAGCGTCAACGTGGAAGTGCGCCAAGGTGAAATCGTCACGCTGATCGGCGCCAACGGTGCCGGCAAGTCGACCTTGCTGATGACCCTGTGCGGTTCACCGCAGGCCCATAGCGGCAGCATCCGCTACATGGGTGAAGAACTGGTGGGCCAGGCTTCCTCCGAGATCATGCGCAAGAGCATTGCCGTTGTGCCCGAAGGCCGTCGTGTGTTCTCGCGCCTGACGGTGGAAGAGAACCTGGCCATGGGCGGGTTCTTCACCGATAAGGGCGATTATCAGGAGCAGATGGACAAGGTGCTGCACCTGTTCCCACGGCTCAAGGAACGCTTCAGCCAGCGCGGCGGCACCATGTCCGGCGGCGAGCAGCAAATGCTCGCCATCGGCCGGGCGCTGATGAGCAAGCCCAAGCTGTTGCTGCTCGACGAGCCTTCACTGGGCCTGGCACCGATCATCATCCAGCAGATCTTCGATATCATCGAACAACTGCGCAAGGACGGTGTGACGGTATTCCTGGTGGAGCAGAACGCCAACCAGGCGCTGAAAATCGCCGACCGCGCCTACGTGCTGGAAAACGGCCGGGTGGTGATGCAGGGCACCGGGGAGCAATTGCTCACGGATCCGAAGGTGCGTGAAGCCTATCTCGGTGGCTGAGCCATTGAGGTAACAAAAAAACGGCCTTCGGGCCGTTTTTTTATCGCGGTTCAAAGCGTCGCGACCAACTCCCCCTTGCCCGCGCGCTGGCCGGCCAGCATCAATGCCCCGCCCAATAGCAACAAGCCCGCCGCCAGGAAGATATACGCGCCGTACACATCCAGCGGCGCGTCGAAATAGGCGATGACGCGCTCTGCCCTATTCAATGTCTGAGAACACACCAGCGTACCGGTCAACGAGGCGATGGCCAGTACCGGCGTGACCGTTGCGGACACACGCCCCATGTAGCCTTCAGGCACGGCTTCCTGAAGCATCGGCCCTTGCACAATCGCAAACACCGAGAAGAACAACCCACAACTGAACATCAGCGCCCAGGCCAGGTAAAACGGCGGATGCAGCGAATACGCCAGGTAACTGAACCCCATGCACAGTAACGCAAAGGTAAAGGCCTGGCGCGTGCTCAATGACTTCAACAGCGGCCGGACCAGCACGGCAGCAACCAACCCGCCGACAGGGAACGCCGCGAGAATCAGGCCGTATTCATAAGGGCTCAAGCCCAGGGTTTTGAATGCATACAAGGACAACGCGACGTTATTGACCCCCAGGGAAAACCCGTACAACGCGACACCGATCAACAACGTCCTGATCGAGGCGTGCCCCCAGGAAAACCGCAGCCCTGCGAGCACTCCACGCCAAAAGGGCAGCCGTTGTTGCTCGGCCAGCAAGGTCCGGCGCAGGCCCTGGGTAAACGCGATGCACAGGGCCGAACAGGCAAAAGCCAGCACATTTATCAGCAGTGCCAGGGCGGGGCCAACCCAGACAAATAAGGCCGGCCCAAGGGACGCCGACAACACTGAAATACCCGTCAGGGAAAACATTGCCTTGGCCGATGCCTCAACGCGTCGAGCCGTAGGGATGACCACTTGCATTATCGCCTGGCGCGACGGGTTGAAAAACTGTGCGGCCGTGCTGTTCACCAACAACAACAGCAGAACGCCGACGAACACTTGCATCGGGTCCAACCCGGCCAGTGAATAGATCACGAAAAAGATCAGGAAGTTGAGCACCCGAATCCCATCCCCCGCGATCATCACGTACAGCGGGGCCATCCGATCGACCCAAGCCCCGGCCAGTGGGGCCACCCATACACGCGGTATAGCCGAAGCCGCCACTGCCAGGCCTACGGCCGTCGGCAAGAACGCACTGTCGTGAAACAGGTCAGTCACCAGCCACACAATGACGGTGCTCTCGAAAACGAACTCGCCAAACGATGAGAGGGCTTGCCCCAGCCACAGGAATGAGAAATTTCTGCTGATGAAAAAATCTGCAAAGCGGTTCTTCACAGCCAACGCTCCTTATTGGTCTTGCGCACATTCGCCCAGTGCCAGGCATTGCTTGATCCTACAGCAAGCGCATACGGGGCTTGCGAACACTAAGACTCACGGCGCCATTTGCTCGGCCTCGAAAATTTATTTATCACCTGCTGTAACGCAGCCTGATGCCCCAACTCTAGAGGGGTAAGCAAGCAAAAACGCTTCCTTACCCAACCTCACTGCTGGAGTTACACCATGACTACTAAATCCCGTTCGCTGTCCGCCGCTACCCTCGTTCTGGCCCTGGGTTCGGCCCTGAGCTTTTCCGCCCTGACCAACATGGCCCACGCTGACGAAGCGAAAATGGACAAGTGCTTTGGTGTCGCCGAAGCCGGCAAGAACGATTGCGCTGCAGGCGCCGGTACTACCTGCGCCGGTACCTCGAAAGTCAAAGACCAGGCCAACGCCTGGAAACTGGTCCCAGCCGGCACTTGCGCAAAGACCCCAAGCGCCACCTCGCCGACCGGTTTCGGCCAGGAAGCAGCCTTCACCGCCAAGTCCTGAAACCCTGCAAAACCTGAGTACTGATGATGACGCTTTTACCCCAGCACACGGTCTCACCGGCTCAGGTGCCCGGCCTCCCTTACCGGGCCGGGCTGGGGCTGAAGAACGAGCACTTTCTTGAAGTGCTCGAGACCTCGCCCGATATCGGTTTTTTTGAAGTTCACGCCGAAAACTACATGGTCGCCGGCGGCCCGTTTCATCACTACCTGGGTTTGATACGCGAACAGTACCCACTGTCATTGCATGGCGTGGGTCTGTCCATCGGCGGCGAAGGCCCGCTTAATCGTGAGCACCTGGCACGGTTGGCCACGCTGATCGAACGCTATCAACCCCACTCTTTCTCTGAACACCTGGCCTGGTCCAGCCACGGCCCGGTGTTCCTCAATGACTTGCTGCCGCTTGCCTACGACGCCGCGACCCTGGACCGGGTGTGCGAGCACATCGATCAGGTACAAAGCACCCTCAAGCGGCCGATGCTGCTGGAGAACCCCTCGACGTACCTGCAGTTCCAACGCTCGACCCTGGACGAGACGGACTTCATCAGCGAGGTCATCCGGCGCACCGGTTGCGGGCTGTTGCTGGACGTCAACAACGTCTATGTGTCGTGCATCAATCATCAGCGCGATCCACTGGCCTACATCAATGCGCTACCGCTGAAGGCCGTCGGTGAGATTCATCTGGCCGGCTTTGCCGAAGACACCGACAGCCTGGGCGACCGCCTGCTGATCGATGACCATGGCGCGCCCATCGATAACGCGGTGTGGCAGCTCTATGAACAGGTGCTCAAGTACACCGGCCCGGTGGCCACGCTGATCGAGCGGGACAACCAGGTGCCCGCCTTCAGCGTGTTACACGCCGAAGCCCAACACGCCGACTGGCATCTGTCACAGGCGAAGGTATTGAAGCCATGAGCGATCAAGCTGCATTTGCCGGCGCCTTGCTCGACGCCGATCAGGCCTGCCCCGACGGATTGTTCAGCAGCAACGGCGCCGACCCGGCCAGCCGTTTCGCGGTGTATCGAAACAATGTCCACAGCTCGCTGATCAACGCGCTCGCCGCCGCTTATCCGGTAACGCTGCAATTGGTTGGCGATGAATTTTTTCGCGCGATGGCCAGCCTGTACGTGCAAGCCAGCCCGCCCGACAGCCCGTTGATCAGCGATTACGGCAGCACGTTTGCCGCGTTCATCCAGGCGTTCGAACCGGCTGCGAGCGTGCCTTACCTGGCGGACGTCGCACGCCTGGAACGCCTGCGGGTGCGTGCTTATCACGCCGCGGACCGCCAGCCACTGAATCAGCAGGCCATCCTTGAACAACTGCAAGGGCCGACCGACCTGGGGCAGCTAAGCCTGCACCTGCATCCGTCCCTGGCCACCTTGAATTCACCCTACGCCGTGGTTGCGGTATGGGCCGCGCACCAGACCGAAGGCACCATTGCCACCTTGAACCCTTGGTACGCCCAAAGTGCACTGGTGTTACGCCAGGGCTTGGCGGTCAAGGTCTTCGCCATCGACAGCGGTTCGGTGGCGTTTATCAACAGCCTTGACCAGGGATCAGGCCTGGAAATGGCGGTAGAGCACGCGCTTGAAGCATCAGCCGAATTCGACCTCAACCATTGCCTGACACTGCTGATCAGCCACGACGCCATCATTCATTTGCACACAGAACAAAAGGAATCGCCATGAACACTTCCCCTACTTGCCTGGTAAAACGGACCATCGCGCTGTTCGAAAAAATCCCCTACAGCCTGATCGCATTTCTCGCACGGTTTTCCATTGCGGCGGTGTTCTGGAAGTCCGGCCAGACCAAAGTCGAAGGCTTTGCGATTGATATCATCAACGGCACCTTCCAATTGGGCGAACCCAAGCTTGCCGCTTCAACCCTGCCGCTGTTTCGCAGCGAGTACCACGTGCCCTTGCTGTCACCGGAAGTGGCCGCGCACATGGCAGCATTTGCCGAACACTTTTTCCCGGTACTGATCCTGGTGGGCTTTGCCACGCGCTTCTCGGCCCTGGCGCTGATCGGCATGACCTTGACCATTCAACTGTTCGTCTACCCCGAGGCCTACCCCACCCATGGCACCTGGATCGCGTTACTGCTGCTGTTGGTGGCCAAAGGCCCAGGTTGCCTGTCGATTGATCACCTGATCGCGCGCCGTTACCGCTGAAGGCGATCCAGGGTTTCGCCGCTGCGTCTGAACCAGTCCACCAAGTAGTCGGCCAACACTTGGGTTCGGCGCGGCAGGCCACCTTGATAAGGATGAACCAGGTACATCGGCATGCTGCGCGTTTGATAATCACGCAGCAGCCAGCGCAAGCGCCCGTCGGCCAGTTCTGCCGGTAACACGTAGGACGGCAGGCGGGCGATGCCGGCGCCCACCAAGGCGGCTTTTTTCAACAGGTTGTAGTGGTTGGAAGCGAAGGTACCGCTGACCCGCACCCGCAGCAGTTCATGTTGCTGGTGGTACAACCACTCCTCACGCCCGCTGTAATGGCTGTTGAGCAGACAGGTGTGCGCGGCCAGATCCGCAGGCGTCAGCGGTTCGCCATGCTGCGCAAGGTAGGCCGGGCTGGCGCAGGTCATTTCATGCCAGGCCAACAGTGGCTTGGCCACCAGCCGCTCGTTATCCATCGCCCCCATGCGCACGCCCAAATCGAAGCCATCACGCGCCAGGTCGCGGTAGCTGTTGTTCAGTTCCAGCTCGATCTGAACCTGCGGGTATTGCTGGGTGAACTCCAGCAACAAGCCATCGAAGAAGGTTTCCCCCAGCGACACCGGAACCGTCATACGCACTGGGCCAGCCAGATCGTCCTTGAGCCGCGCCAACGCCTGACGGGCGCGCTCCACCTGGGCCACCAGCGCCTGAGCCTGGGGCAACAACGCCGCACCGGCGGCGGTCAGGCTGAGCTTGCGAGTGGTACGGTGCAATAACACCACCGAAAACTGCGCTTCCAATTGGCTGATGCGCTTGGACAATTGGCCCTTGCTGCAGCCCAATTGCTCCGCCGCCAGGGTAAAACTGCCCGCCTCGATCAGCACGGCAAAGGCCGCCAGGTCATCCATTTCGCTCATAGATTGTTTCCAACTGAAAACCAAAGGTTGCCTATTAGCGCGTTTATCCACTTAAAAAGCCATCCTAGACTGAAACCTCACTTAATCCCCGGAGGAACAGCACGATGAAAATCCTATTGATTGGTGCCAGCGGCACGGTCGGCTCAGCGGTCAAGGCGGAACTGGCGCAGCGTCACGAGGTGATCAGCATCGGCCGCAGCGGCGGCGACTTCCAGGTGGATATCAGCGACAGCGCATCGATCCGCAAACTGTTCGAGCAGACCGGCAAGTTCGACGCGTTGGTCTGCGCGGCAGGCAGTGTGAATTTTGTGGCACTGGGTGAGATGAGCGAAGTCGACTTTGAACTGGGACTGCGGGACAAGTTGATGGGCCAGGTCAACCTGCTGCTGATCGGCCGCGACTACGCCAACGACGGTGCCTCGTTCACCTTTACCAGCGGCATCCTGAACCGCGATCCGATCCGCACCGGCGCCTCTGCCGCATTGGTCAACGGCGCATTGGATGCCTTCGTCAAGGCGGCGGCGATCGAATTGCCGCGCGGCTTGCGCATCAACTCGGTGAGCCCGACCGTCTTGCTCGAAGCCATGGGCAGCTACGCGCCGTACTTCCGCGGTTTCAAACCGGCTTCGGGTGCCGATGTAGCACTGGCCTACGCGAAAAGCGTCGAAGGCTTACAGACTGGTCAGACCTTCATCGTTGGCTGAAATATGATGTCTGTCAGAATCGCCTGAACCCGGCGAACGGGCTTGTGGTGCGGTGCGAGCCTGCGTAACGTGGCGGCACTAGTTTGGAGACCCAATAATGCGCGCCGCCCGTACCCTTGCTCTGTTTGCCCTGCTGCCCCTCTTCACCGCTTGCCAGATGTTCGAGAGCGAGCCGGCCAAACCGTCTACCGTCGGGCTGACCCGCATGCAGGGTGAGCTCACGGCAGTGGGCGACAAGCTGCTGTTCCAGCCGTGCGGCGACAAACGCAACTACGTGGTCAATGACACCGGCGGCACCAGCGTCTTGCAGGAAGCCGCGTCCCTGGCCGGCCAGCAAGGCGTGCTGTTTGCCGATTTACGCGGCAAGTTTTCCGGGGTGGCCAGCGGCACCCAGGGTTCGGTCGACCTGCAACAACTGTATCGTGTAGAACGCTCGACCTCGGCCTGTAACGACCCGGACTTCAAACGCATGATTCTGCGGGCCAATGGCCATAAACCGGCCTGGGCGATGAACGTTACCGGCAAAGGCATGGTGCTGGAGCGCGAAGGCCAGCCGCCACTGGCGGTGCCTTTTGTCGAAGAGCAACTGGGTGACGGCCGTTTCAACCTGATGACCGAAGCCAATAACCAGCACATCGAACTGTGGGTAGCCCCACAACGCTGCATCGATGCCGTCAGCGGGAGCTTGCAACACATGACCGCCGAGTTGCGGGTCAATGGCCAGGTCCAGCGCGGTTGTGCATCATTCGGCGGCTCGCGGGACGACTGATTCAGCCTTGGGCTGTTTTAACATGACGAGAATCAGCCTTTGGGGCTTATAATCGCCGGTTTGCAAAACAGCCGGCATCGAAGCCCGCCGCCCACCGGATCCTGTCATGTTACGAATCACCGAACTCAAGCTGCCCATCGACCATCCCGAAGAAGACCTGCGGCCTGCCATCGTGCAGCGCCTGGGCATCGCCAGTGATGACCTGCTCGACTTCACCCTGTTCAAACGCAGCTACGACGCGCGCAAGAAATCGTCGGAGCTGTGCTTCATCTACACCATCGATCTGAACGTAAAGGGCGAGGCCGCCCTGCTGCTCAAGTTCGCCGATGACCGCAACATCAACCCGGCACCGGACGTCAGCTACAAAGTGGTGGGCCAGGCGCCGCAAGGCTTGGTTGAACGGCCGATCGTGGTGGGTTTCGGCCCCTGCGGCATTTTCGCCGGGCTGTTGCTTGCGCAGATGGGCTTCAAGCCGATCATCCTCGAACGCGGCAAGGAAGTGCGCCAGCGCACCAAAGACACTTGGGGCCTGTGGCGCAAAAGCGTGCTCAACCCCGAGTCCAATGTGCAATTTGGCGAAGGCGGTGCCGGGACCTTTTCCGACGGCAAACTCTACAGCCAGATCAAAGACCCGAAGTTCCACGGTCGCAAAGTGCTGCACGAGTTCGTCAAGGCCGGCGCGCCGGAAGAAATCCTCTACGTCAGCAAGCCGCACATTGGCACCTTCCGCCTGACCGGCGTGGTGGAAAACATGCGCGAGCAGATCATCGCTCTCGGTGGTGAAGTGCGTTTTGAGCAGCGCGTCACTGATGTGCTGATCGAAGATGGCCAGTTGAACGGCGTGGTCGTCGACGGCGGCGAGCAGATCCTCTCCAAGCACGTGATTCTGGCCCTGGGCCACAGCGCCCGCGACACCTTCCGTATGCTGCACGGCCGTGGCGTGTACATGGAGGCCAAACCATTCTCGGTGGGCTTCCGTATCGAACACCCGCAGTCACTGATCGACGCAGCGCGCCTGGGCAAATACGCCGGGCACCCGAAACTGGGCGCCGCCGACTACAAACTGGTACACCACGCCAAGAACGGCCGTTCGGTCTACAGCTTCTGCATGTGCCCGGGCGGCACCGTGGTGGCGGCGACTTCCGAGCCGAACCGCGTGGTCACCAATGGCATGAGCCAATATTCACGCAACGAGCGCAACGCCAACTCCGGCATCGTGGTCGGCATCACGCCTGAGGTGGATTACCCAGGCGGACCGCTGGCCGGTATCGAGTTGCAGGAGCGCCTGGAGTCTCACGCCTACATCCTCGGCGGCAGCAACTACGAGGCGCCGGCGCAGCTGGTGGGTGATTTCATCGCTGGTAAGCCGTCCACCGCCATTGGCAGTGTGGAACCGTCCTACAAGCCGGGGGTGGCCCTGGGCGACCTGGCGCTGGCATTGCCGGACTTCGCCATTGAGGCGATTCGTGAAGCGCTGCCGGCGTTCGAGAAACAGATCAAAGGTTACTCGCTGCACGATGCGGTACTGACCGGTATTGAGACCCGCACCTCGTCGCCACTGCGCATTACCCGTAACGAGTCGATGCAGAGCCTGAACGTAAAAGGTTTGTTCCCGGCCGGTGAAGGCGCAGGTTACGCCGGTGGCATCCTGTCGGCGGGTGTTGACGGAATTCGGATTGCCGAGGCGTTGGCGCGGGATATGCTGGGTATAGAAGCTTAAGCACTATTACAGCCAACCCGTATCAAATGTGGGAGCTGGCTTGCCTGCGATGGCGGTGGTTCAGTCGATAAATTCGGCGACTGACACTCCGCTTTCGCAGGCAAGCCAGCTCCCACATTAGTTGATGGGGCGTGTCAGATATTGGCGCGCAGGACGCTGGCAGGCAACGGCTCACCCTTCTCTACACTGGCCGCAACGGCTGCAATCAAGCCGCCAAGCTCATACCCCTGCTCCGCCAACCAAGCCTGATCGTAGTATGTGTTCGCATACCGCTCGCCCCCATCACACAAGATCGCCACGATCGACCCCGACTCCCCCGCCGCTTTCATCTGCAGCGCCGCGACCAAAGCGCCGATCAGGTTAGTCCCGCTGGAACCACCCACCCGCCGCCCCAACCGCTCGGCCAGGTAATGCATGGCTGCCAATGACAGCGCATCCGGCACCTTGACCATCGCATCAATCACCTGGGGTAAAAACGAAGCCTCGACGCGTGGCCGGCCGATCCCTTCGATGCGTGAACCGCACTCCAGACGCAAACTGGCATCGCCCGTCTGGTAGTAGTCAAAAAACACCGAACGCTCGGCATCGGCACACAGCACGCGGGTGCAATGCTGGCGATAACGCACGTAGCGGCCCAGGGTCGCCGTGGTGCCACCGGTGCCGGGGCTGGAAATCAACCAGCTCGGCTCCGGGTAATGCTCAAAACGCATCTGCTGGAAAATCGACTCAGCGATGTTGTTGTTTGCCCGCCAGTCCGTCGCGCGCTCGGCGTAGGTGAACTGGTCCATGAAGTGACCGCCACTTTCCTTCGCCAAACGTTCGGACTCGGCGTAGATCTGCGTCGGATCCTTTACCAGATGGCTCTTGCCACCATAGAAGGCAATCTGGTCGATCTTCGCCTGGGACGTGGTGGCCGGCATCACCGCGATAAACGGCAGGTCAAGCAAACGCGCAAAGTACGCCTCCGACACCGCAGTAGACCCACTGGACGCTTCGATCACCGGCGCACCCGGCTTGAGCCAGCCATTACACAGCGCATAAAGGAACAGCGAACGCGCCAGCCGATGCTTGAGGCTGCCAGTGGGGTGGCTGGACTCGTCCTTGAAGTACAACTCGATACCCGGCAGCCCCGGCAATGGAAGAGGGATGAGGTGCGTGTCGGCGCTGCGCTGGAAGTCCGCTTCGATGACACGGATGGCTTCGCGAGCCCAGGTACGGTGGTCGTTCATGAGGTGAGTCTCTAAGGGTTTCAGTCCCGATTTTAGGGGCTTTCCTACACGCCACACAGATACAGTGACGACTCAATTAGACACACAATTGCTAAGCTTTGACGCAAGACCAATCCTGACCCTCTCTTATAACAAATAAGAATATAACTTTTGTTTTAACAACTAACAGTACGGGTTAGGGTACCCACCTATTGAACCTTATTGGAGAGCATCCCTTGCCTCTGCGTAGCACTTTCACCCGTTTCTTCCAGCTGGAGGCCGCCAGCGGTCTGTTATTGATCGCCGCTGCCGCTTTGGCGCTGATCATCAATAACTCACCACTATCCCACCTCTACGGCGCCTTCCTCGATACGCCGGTGGTGGCGCAGGTTGGCGCGCTGAAAATCGCCAAGCCAGCGCTGCTGTGGATCAACGATGGCCTGATGGCGCTGTTCTTCCTCCTGATCGGCCTGGAGGTCAAACGCGAGTTGCTCGACGGCCACCTGTCCAAGCCATCGCAAGTGGTACTGCCGGGGGCGGCCGCGATTGGCGGCATGGTGGTGCCGGCTTTGATCTATTGGGCACTGAACAAGGACAACCCCGCCGCACTTGCCGGCTGGGCAATCCCGATGGCCACCGATATCGCTTTTGCACTCGGCGTCCTGGCCCTGCTCGGCAAGCGTGTACCGGTGTCACTGAAGCTGTTCCTGATGACCCTGGCCATCATTGATGACCTGGGCGCTATCATCGTCATCGCGGTGTTCTACTCCGCCGAACTGTCGAATGCAGCCTTGGCGGGCGCGGCCACGTGCCTGGTCGCCTTGATCGCGATGAACCGCCTGGGCGTGGTCAAGCTCGGCCCGTATATGATCATCGGCCTGATCCTGTGGGTCTGCGTGCTTAAGAGTGGCGTGCACGCCACCCTGGCCGGGGTAACCTTGGCGTTCTGCATTCCACTGCGCACCAAAAATGCCGAACCCTCGCCACTGCTGACTCTGGAGCACGCCCTGCACCCTTGGGTGGCCTACGCTATCCTGCCGTTGTTCGCCTTCGCCAACGCTGGCGTGTCGCTGACCGGGGTTACCCTGGACAGCTTCACTCACCACGTGCCCATGGGCATCGCTGCCGGCCTGCTGATCGGCAAGACCATCGGCGTGTTCGGCCTCACTTGGCTGGCCATCAAGACCGGAATCGCCACCCTGCCCAGCGGCGCCAATTGGGGCCAGGTGCTGGGAGTGGCCATCTTGTGCGGCATCGGCTTCACCATGAGCCTGTTTGTCGGCTCCCTGGCCTTTGTGCCGGGCGCCAGTGAGTTCGCGGGTGAGGATCGAATGGGCATCCTCACCGGGTCGATCCTGGCAGCCTGTATTGGCTACGCGGTCACAGCGCTGGCGAGTCGCAAGAAAGCCTGAGCGCTCTGAACGCCCCACAAAAAGCCCCAACCGGTTACCCGGTTGGGGTTTTTCTTTTGGCGAAGATGACACTTTCGCGTAACGCCTAAAGACTTTGTCTCGGCCGCCGACTAAGGATTGTGGCGATCCGCCTGCCCCGTCTGGGGCACCCGCCTGACACAGCTCTTCAACGCGTTCCCAGCCCGAGCGAAAACCCATGTTCCTGAGAAATATAAGAATCGCAGCCAGAGCCTTCATCGGCTTCGCTGCTATTGCGTCGCTGAGTGTGTTTCTCGGCCTGTTCGCGCTCAAGCAGATCGGCGAAGTGCAGTCCCAGGCTGCCGACATCCAAAACAACTGGATGCAGCGCGTGAGGATCCTCGCCCTGGCCAATGCCTCGCTGGATCGTTTTCGCTTGGGGGAAATGGCGCACATCCTGTCCGCAAGCGACGCCGATATGCAGACCTACGAAGACAAATCCGCGGGTCGCCTGAAAAGCGTCAAGGAGCAACTGGCTCAATATGCAGCGCTGTTGCGCACGCCGGAGGAAAAATCGCGCCTGGACGTGTTTAACCAGAGCCTGGAAGGGTACGCCAAGAACCACACCGAGATGCTCAAACGCTCGCGCTCAGGTGACAAGGCTGGCGCCCGTGACTTTCTCAACAGCATTCGAGAAAGCTATGAGCAGATGACCAAGAACTTCGATCAGTTGATCGACCTCGCCAACAAGGGCGCAGAACTTGCCGGCCAGACTTCCGTGGCCGCGTACCAGCATGCCGTGGGCGGTATCGCCATCGTCATCGTGCTGGTAAGTGGCGGCACGGTGCTGGTGGCCTGGCTGCTGACCCGCAGCATCACCGGCCCCATCATTGAGGCGGTACGGGTGGCTGAAACCATCGCCAAGGGCGATCTCAGCCAGCCCATCAACCCGACCGGCAATGACGAAGCCACACGCCTGTTGCGGGCACAAGAGACCATGCGTAATAACCTGGTGCAGACACTGCGGCAAATAACCGGCTCGTCGAGCCAACTGGCGGCAGCGGCCGAGGAACTGAATGCCGTTACTGCCGAGGGCAGCCGCGACCTGCAGCAGCAACATGGCGAGATCGAGCAGGCCGCCACCGCCGTCACCGAGATGACCACGGCCATTGAAGAGGTCGCCCGGAATGCCGCCACCACCTCCGACCTGTCCCAGGCGTCGCGCAGCATCGCCTTGAAAGGCCAGCAACGTATGGTCGAGGCACTGAGTTCCATCCAGGCCCTGACCCGTGGTGTAGAGCTAAGCTCCAGCCAAGTGGGCGGCCTGGCCGAGCAGGCCAAAGGCATCGGCAAAGTGCTCGACGTTATCCGCACCATTGCCGAGCAAACCAATTTATTGGCACTGAACGCGGCCATCGAAGCGGCGCGGGCCGGTGATGCGGGCCGTGGTTTTGCCGTGGTCGCCGACGAAGTACGCGCCCTCGCCCATCGCACCGCGCAATCGACCCAGGAAATCGAACAGATGATTGGCAGCATCCAGACCAACACCGCCAGCACCGTCAACACCATGCTCGACAGCAGCACCATGACCCAGCAAACCATTAGCCTGGCCGAACTGGCGCAGCAAGCGCTGGCGGATATCCTTGCCGCCAATGACGAGATCAACAACCGCAATCTGGTGATTACCACGGCGGCAGCGGAGCAAGCTGACGTTGCCCGGGCGGTCGACCGCAACTTGCTGAATATTCAACAGCTGTCGATTCAGTCCGCCGAAGGCTCGACTCAGACCACCGCCGCTTCGCAATCGCTTGCCAGCCTGGCGCATGAGTTGAATACGATGGTGAAGCACTTTCAGGTGTGAAGTGAGTGCGTGAATGCCTGCCCGGACACCGTACCTGTGGCGAGGGCGCTTGCTCCCGCTGGGTCGCGTAGCGGCCCCTGCTCTTTGCTTTAAAAGCATGGGACTGCTACGCAGTCCAACGGGAGCAAGCTCCCTCGCCACAGGCAAACTTAGACATGGCTTGCAATAAAAACCGCCCTACTAAAGCGGTTTTTTATCGCCTGCATTTTCTCAAAAAACCGCAGGCAATAAAAAACCCCAACCCGTCACCCGGTTGGGGTTTTGCGTTTCTACAACCAGCGCTTAGCGCGTTACACGGCTGGTGCCGTTAACCGTCATGATGCGCACGCGGTCGCCAATGCGGAAGATTTCGTTAGGGTCGACGGCCTGGACGTAGGCGCGCATGCTGCCGTCGTCTTCGCGAACGGTAACTTCAACACCCTGGGTGCGGGTCAGACCTTCTTCAGCGGCGGAACCCAGCAAGCCACCGGCAACCGCACCGATTACGCCAGTGACGATACTGCCACGGCCACCACCGATCGCGCTGCCGCCAACGCCGCCGACCACTGCACCGGCAACACTGCCGATTGGGGTCTTGGTGCCTTCGATTTTCACCGGACGCAGGGATTCAATGGTGCCCATGCGAACGGTCTGTACACGACGCGCCTCGTCACGGGAGTACGAGTCGCCGGTCAGACTCGAGGCGCAGCCACCCAACAGCAACGACAGGGTGGTAAAGCAGGCAACTAGTAAAACAGACTTACGCATAGCATCAACTCCAAAGGACAGGTATTCATTAGACGCCGCTGCTTGGCGCCTGTCACGGCAAGCACGCCAGAAAATTGCTTTCATTCAGCCTGAGTACAGACTGCCAGCACCAAAAAACTCGACGAACGGTAGCTCCCGCCCTGATCCAAAAATCACGTGGAAGCGCTCTTTATTGTAGTCACGCAATCAAAAACGCCGAAGCCTCTGTGTAGAGACTTCGGCGTGATGATCACCATTCAGATGGAATGACGAAAGGTGTAGCTCAGGGCGCCAGGCGCTCGCGCGTCCACTCGCCCGCTTGCAGGCGATAGTTCAGGCGGTCATGCAGGCGACTGGCGCGGCCTTGCCAGAACTCGATGCGCTCAGGCAACAAACGATAGCCACCCCAATGCTCGGGGCAGTCGGGTTGGGTATCGCTGAAACGCTGTTCGGTCTGCTTGAGCAGCTCCTGCAGCTCTTCACGGTCACGAATGACTTGGCTTTGCGGCGATGCCCAGGCGCCAAGACGGCTGCCCAAAGGCCGGACCTGATAATAGGCATCCGACTCTTCAGGCGTGACCTTGACCACCCGCCCTTCGATGCGCACCTGGCGCTCCAGGGAGGGCCAAAAGAAGGTCATGGCCGCAAACGGCCGCGCCGCGAGTTGTTCACCCTTGGCGCTCTGATAGTTAGTGAAGAAGGTAAAACCCTGTGCATCCAGGCCCTTGAGCAGCAGGATGCGACAGTGCGGGCGACCGTCCTGGTCGACCGTGGCCAGGGTCATGGCATTGGCCTCCACCGGTGGCTGCTCGGTTTTCACCGCATCGCCAAACCATTGGTGGAACAACGCAAACGGCTCGTCCGGGGCCTGGGCCTCGCTCAAACCGTCCCGTGTGTAGTCACGGCGCATATCGGCCAGTGCCTGGGTCATGCAGCTTTATCCTTCTGTTTCAACGGATCAGTTTTTCGCCTGGTCGTTCGCAGCCGGGGCGGCAGCCTTCGGTGCGGCTTTTTTCGCGGCAGGCTTGGCAGCGGCTTTTTTCGCAGCTGGCTTGGCGGCAGCTTTCTTGGCCGGGGCTTTTTTCGCCGGAGCCGCTTTTTTCGCAGCCGGAGCCGGCACAGGGGCTGGCGCAGTTTGCACAGCGACCATGTCAGCGACCGGTGGTTTGCCCGAGTTGTACTTGCTCAGCAGCGCCAACATAGTTGTACGCTGAGTGAACATGATCTCCATGCGACGGTTCAGCGCACGCCCCTGATTGCTGTCGTTGGCGGCACGCGGCATCAGGTCGCCCATACCGCGCAGCATCAAGCGATCCTGCTTCAAGCCGCTGAGGCTGAAGATAGAGGCAATGGATTGCGCACGTTCTTTGGTCAACGCCTGGCTGGCCGGGGCGGTACCTGTGGCATCAACGTGACCCAGGACCAGGACCGCGGTCTTGGGGTCAGCTTCAACAGCTTTGGCAACGCGTGTGAACGGGCCGAGTGTGACCGGCAGCAGCATTGCCGGGCGTTTCGGGTTGTAGGAGCCGTCCACCGGGGCAATCACGACCAATACGTTGTCACGACGTTCCAGTTGCAGGTTGCTGTCCTTGATGGCGGCGCGCAGACGCGGCTCATAATCATCCAGCCAGGCTTGGGTGATTTTCGGGTCGGGCATCTGCACGTTGGTCACATCAACCTTGGCCAGTGGCTTTGGCTTGCTTTCGAACGGCCACCACCATTTGGTTTCGGTGTCGGTCTTGGCGACGGCAGGCGCAGCATCCGGCGTGGAAGCAGGGGTTGCGGCCTTGAGGTCGGCTTTCAGGTCGGCTTTGGCATCCGCCGCTTTTTCGTCGGCGCTTTTGGCAGCGAACGGCCACCAGTTGAAGCCGGTGTCAGCCTTGGCTACCGGTGCAGGCGCTGGAGCAGCAGCGGCGGCCACAGGTTCGACAGGCTTGGCGCCGGCGGCAGGTTTGGCATCCGGCTTGGCGTCGGTTTGTGTCACGGCGTCCTTGGTAGCAGCCTTGTCAGATCCAAATGACCACCAGTGCCCACCTTCGGCATCACTTTGTGGTGTTTGTGCGCAGCCAGTAATAGTGAGGCACAGCGCCAGTGCCAAGGACTTGTTCGATAACATGAGGTATCCACAAAATGAGAAAAAACGGGGGGCCTGGTTGACCCGTTAAACAGACGCTTAGAGAACAGTAAAGTTACACAATTTCGTTCAGCGCCTTCTTATACTTGCCTTTGTAACAAAAAAACGTGAAACAGCAAGCTCTTTACAGACAACCGGCCAATATTCCGACCAACTTCTGCGCACGCGGGTCCATAAGTACATAAGGGCCCAGTGTATTAGTCACGAAACCAAATGCTACATCGCGCTCAGGGTCGGCAAACCCCACCGAACCACCGGCGCCAGGGTGGCCAAACGCACGCGGGCCAAGGCCAAAGGTCGCATTGGGCAGTTGCGGTTGATCCAACATGCACCCCAAACCGAAACGGGTTTGAGTCAATAATGTTTTGTCTGGCCCGATACTGTGTTCGCGGGTCAATTGTTCGAGCATGTCGCTCTCAAGCAAACTACCGTCCAACAATCCGCTATAAAAACCTGCCAGGCTGCGCGCATTACCGTGACCATTTGCCGCTGGCTGCTGCATCCGCCGCCATTCGGGCTTATTAGTGCTGGTCAGAATAGACGGTGGGTTGGCAAATGCACGGGTGGTCATGGCATTAGGTTCGCGCATCATTACTTGAAGTAAACGTTGCGCGGCTTCATCGCCCATATTGCCTTTGCTGCGCGCTATATGCGCAACCCGATAAAACTCTTCGTCCGCCAAACCGACATGGAAGTCCAGGCCCAGGGGCCGCGCAACCCGCGCCACAATCGACTCGCCCGGCCCGCGCCCGTCGGCACGGCGCAGCAACTCGCCGACCAACCAGCCATAAGTGATGGCCTCGTAGCCATGCCCTTCGCCCGGCGTCCACCACGGGGCTTCGGCCGCCAGGGTGTCGACCATCAGTGGCCAGTCATACAGGGCTTCGGTCGGCAGCATCTGGCGAATCGCCGGCAGCCCGGCCTGGTGGCAGAGCAACTGGCGCAGCGTGATGGTTTCTTTACCCGCCGCGGCAAACTCGGGCCAGTAGTCGGCAACTGGCGCATCCAGTTTCAGCTTGCCTTCGGCAACCAGCTGCAGGGCCGTGACGGCAGTGAAGGTCTTGGTGCAGGAGAACAGGTTGACGATGGTGTCGCTGTGCCAGGCCTCGGCACCGTCCTTATCGGCGGTACCGGCCCACAGGTCGACGACGGTTTCGCCGCCGATCTGGATACAGAGCCCGGCACCACGCTCCTGCGGGTCATCGAACAACGCGGCAAAGGCTTCACGTACCGCTTCGAACTGGAGCTCGTAATGACCCTGAATCTGCACCTAAGCCGCCTTGGAAAACACCGTAAGAAGTGGCCGACATTGTTCCAGTCATTGCAGGTTTTGTGAACCCGTCAGTGATGAATCAATGGCCATTTCCAGAGTGTCCACCCGCATGCCCGGCGCCCTGCCCCGCGCCTTTGCCTTCTTGCCCGGACTTGCCGCCTTCGTTCTCGCGAACCTTGCTGGCCGCCTTGGCTTTTTCGGCTTCCTTGCCCAGTTGGTCGACCGCCGCCAGGTTGCTTTTACGCACACTCTCGACAAAGCCCTGGAACGGCACATCGGTGATGCCCACCAGCCCGAAGTGGCCGTTCTCACCATCCAGCAGACGCCCGGTGACCGGCTGGTCCAGGTACTGGAACCAATGCACGCCGACAATCGATGGCTCGGCCATGGCCTGCTTGAGGAAGTTGCTGTACGCCACGCCACGGTCTTCTTCACGGGCCAACTGTGTCACGCCGCCCCAGAACGGGCCACGGTCGGCCGAGCCGAAGTTGAACTCGGTGATCAGCACCGGCTTGTCCAGCGCGCGCAAGGCAGCAAAGTCATAACCGTCCTGCGGCTTCAGGGTGTACATGTTGAAACTCAGCACGTCGCAATACTGGGCGCAGGACGCCACGGCCTCGGGCGTGCTGACGGCATACCGACCACCTAGCAGCAACTGGTTGGGCGCGTGCCATTTCAACGCATCGGAGATGGTTTTGAAGTAGGCATCAGCGAAGGTCTTCTGGAAATATTTGAAGTCAGCTTCGATTTCCGGGTGTTCGGGGCTCGGCATCGGCGGCTCGAAGCCTGGGTCTTCCATCAGCTCCCAACCCGCCAGGTGGATGCCCCAGGCTTTCGACAGGCCTTCTTCGTTACGGTACTTGTCGCGCAGTTGTTTGAGGAATGCGCGTTTGGCCGGTACGTCGGTGGTCATGCGCAACGTGCCATAGGCCAAGGCGTAACGGGATTTTGGATCATCGCCGGGGCCGGCCCAGGCCAGCTCGTTGTCGGCAAAGTAGCCGATCAGCCACGGGTCATCACGGTGGTCGCGGGCGGCAATGGCCACGGCGCGTTCGGTGGCCATGGCAAAGCGCGGGTCGAACGGGTCCGGCATGCCGCCCCACCAGTCGGTGCCAGTGCTGATGCTGGCGTAGTCACCGACAATCGACAGCGGCAAGGTGTAGGGCACACGGTCGGCGCGGGCCAGGTCCTCATCACTCCAGTTGCCCACGGTGTTGAAGCCCCAGGCTTGCAGGCGGTCGAGGGTGTGGCTGACCCAGCGCTTCTGGTCGAAACCTTCGCCGCCATAAGTACGCTGCAAGTTGGCGCCGTAAAAATCGTACCAACGCCCGACATTGAAGCCGCGGCCCTGATCGGCACCGTTGCCGCCCCGGTTATCGCCACTGCCGTAGTACTTGTCGAACGGTTCGCCAGCCTTGGGCAGCGCGGCGAACATCCACTCGCGGCCGGCCACGTAGGTCTGGTTGTTGTCCGGTGCCACGGTGTTAACACCCAACGAATAGAACGGATGGCCTTGCGGCGTCACCAGGTACCAGCGGCCGTCACGCTTCTCGGTACGGAAAAAACCACTGGCGTCGAACGCCGGGCCTTTGTTCCAGCCACCGTATTGGTCCAGAGCGGATTTGTCACGCTCGGCCAGCCAGCCCTTGAGCTGTTGCTGCTCCTTGGCCGCTGCGGCTTTGAGTTGCTCGTCAGTGCTGACCTTTTCCGGCCAGCGCGCACGGGTGGACTGGCCATAAGCGTCCACCAGCTCACTGTAGACCGCCTTCAGCACCGGCTCGCTGTCCTGCACGCCAAAACGCTCAAGCAAAATGCTTTGGGCGGCGTTGGGCTTGAGCATCGACAAGGTGACCGAGGCCACTTGGCTGCGGTCGATCTCGCCAGCACTGGCGGCCAGCAATACACGCTGGCCGTCCAGGGTGATCGGCATGGGCGGGCCGGCCTTCATGCCCTGGCTCAGCGGCGAGTTGGCTTGCAACGGGATCAACAGGGTCTGGGCCGGGCCGGCCGGCAGGTCGATACGGCTGACCAGAGTCTTGCCGTCGACGCTCTGTACTTTGACATAGAGGGTCAACGCCCAGTCCATGGCGCTCTGGATACGCAGGCTCATGGCGCCGGATTGCGACCAGTCCCAGCTCCCGGCCTGCGGGCTGAGCACCAGGCTCGGTTCGGCCACCGGGTTGAAGGTGATGCGGCGCAACACCTCGCCTTCGGGGGTTTGTTCGGCGTTGTATTGCGGCAGGCTGGCGTCCTGAGTCGCCACCTTGACCACATCGGCAGGTCGGACGAAGTTGAACAGCGTTTGTTGCCCGGCAGGCGCGGCCATCAAGGGCGCAGCGAATAACAGGGCAAAAAGAGCAGGCAGCGTGCGAATCATACGAACAAGGTTCTCCCAATCGGCCGATAACTGGCCTGATGACATAAAGCGTTGGCAGTGAGATAGACCACGAAGTGGGCGACTTCGCCCACAGCAGCTTAATAAATGAGTGGCTTAAGAAATTTCGCGCCTGAACGGCGGCAAGGCATTAAGGATAGCTTTGCCATAGCGCTGCGTGACCAAGCGGCGGTCGAGCAAGGTGATGGTGCCCCGGTCTTCCTCGGTACGCAGCAAGCGACCGCAGGCCTGGACCAGCTTCAAGGACGCATCCGGCACCGAGATTTCCATGAACGGGTTACCGCCCCGCGCCTCGATCCACTCGGCCAAGGCTGCCTCGACCGGGTCATCCGGTACCGAGAACGGGATCTTGGCAATCACCACGTGCTCGCAATAGGCGCCGGGCAAGTCCACGCCTTCGGCAAAACTGGCCAGGCCGAACAGCACGCTGGAATCGCCGCCATCAACCCGCGCCTTGTGTTTGTTGAGGGTTTCCTGCTTGGACAGGTTGCCCTGGATAAACACCTGTTTGCGCCAGTCACGGTCGAGGCCGTCAAACACGTCCTGCATCTGTTTACGTGACGAAAACAGTACCAGTGTGCCGCGCGAACCTTCGACCAATTCGGGCAGGTCGCGGATGATCGCCGCCGTGTGCGCGGCCGCATCCCGTGGGTCGGCCTTGAGGTCCGGTACGCGCAGCACGCCAGCATCGGCATGGTGGAACGGGCTCGGCACCACGGCCGTCACCGCTTTTTTCGGCAGCCCGGCGCGCATGCGGAAACGGTCGAAAGTGCCCAGGGCCGTCAGCGTGGCCGAGGTCACCAGGCAGCCATAAGCCACGTTCCACAGGTTGCGACGCAGCATTTCGGCGGCGAGGATGGGGCTGGCGTTAACCTCGATATCGAACAGCGCACCGCTTTCCGACAGGGTCAGCCAACGCGCCATCGGCGGGTTGTCTTCCGGGTCTTCGACGGTGAAGGCGGTCCACAGCTCCCAGTTGCCCTGGGAGCGTGACAACAGGCTGCCGAACAGTGGGTACCACTCCTCGGCCTGGTTGCTGGCGATGCCGATATTGACCTCGCCATCCATGCCTTCCTTGAGCAAGTCGGTGAGGCGTGTGAACAGGTCGGTGAGGCGTGAAAAGCCCTTCTTCAGCTCAATACCCATTTCGCGCATATGCTCGGGGATCAACCCGCCAACAAACCGATGGCGCGGCCGCTCACGGCCCTCCACGTCTTCGCCGGGTTTGAAGTCGGCGACCTGTTCACAGGCGCTGAACATGAACTGCTGCTGAGTCTTGATCTCCCGCGCCAGCTCCGGCACTTGCTCGATCAACTTGCCCAAATCGCCGGGCAGCGGATGCTGGGCCAGCAGTTTGGTGAGGTTCTTGGCAGTGGTTTCCAGCCAGTCGGCCGTGGAACGCAGGCGCGTGTAATGGGCGAAGTGGCCAATTGCCTTGTCCGGCAGGTGGTGGCCTTCGTCGAATACGTAGAGGGTGTCGCGCGGGTCCGGCAACACCGCGCCGCCGCCCAGGGCCAGGTCGGCCAGTACCATGTCGTGGTTGGTGACAATCACGTCGACCTTGCCCATGCCTTCGCGGGCCTTGTAAAAGGCGCACTGGCCGAAGTTGGGGCAATGGCGGTTGGTGCACTGGCTGTGGTCGGTGGTCAGGCGTGCCCAGTCCGAATCTTCAAGAGCGGTGGGCCAGCTGTCGCGGTCGCCGTCCCATTTATTGCCGGCCAGCTTCTCGATCATGCTGGTAAACAGCTTCTGGCTGACTTCATCCACCTCGATCTTGAAGCCTTCTTCTTCGAACAAGGAGGCAGTGGCGGTTTGCGCATGGCCTTCCTGCAGCAACACGTCGAGCTTGGACAGGCACATGTAGCGCCCACGCCCCTTGGCCAGGGCGAAAGTGAAGTTCAGACCGCTGTTGCGCATCAGGTCGGGCAGGTCTTTGTAGACGATCTGCTCTTGCAGGGCGACAGTGGCGGTGGCGATCACCAGGCGCTTGCCGGCAGCCTTGGCGGTAGGGATCGCGGCCAGGCTGTAGGCCACGGTCTTGCCGGTGCCGGTGCCGGCCTCGACAGCCACAATCGCAGGGTCGCCACTGCGCCGCCCTTCGTCGTCGGTGTCGATATCCCCGAGGACCTTGGCCACTTCGGCGATCATCAGGCGTTGGCCGTAGCGCGGTTTCAAGCTCTTGGCTTCGAGAAAACGCGAATAGGCGCCCTGGATCGTGGTTTTGAGTTCAGTGCTGATCATGGATAGTCGGGCGCAAAAAACGCTGGATAAATTTTCAGTGGTTCGGATCGGCCGCTATCATACCCCGCTAATTAATCCCGCGCAGAACGGAGTACCACAATGACCGCGTTTAGCCTCGCTTACACCCTGCATGTATTGGCCGCCCTGGTTTGGGTAGGCGGTATGTTTTTCGCCTGGATGATCCTGCGCCCCGCCGCCATGGCGGCACTTGAAGGCCCTGCCCGGCTCAAGCTGTGGGCAAATGTGTTTCAGCGTTTTTTTGTGTGGGTCTGGGTCGCGGTGCTGATTTTGCCGATCAGCGGCATCGGCCTGTTGCAACTGCGCTTCAGTGGTTTTGAGACTGCGCCGCGCTATGTGCAGGTGATGATGGGTCTGTATCTGGTGATGACGGCGCTGTTTATCCGCATCCAGGCACTGAAGTTCCCGGAACTGCGCACAGCGGTGGCGGCTGAGGATTGGCCGGCGGGCGCGGCTGCGCTGGGGCAGATCCGCAAATTGGTAGGAATTAATTTAATAGTGGGGTTGGTGGTGGTGGCGATTGCTTCGGCGCGGCCGATGTTCTGAGGCGGCTGTTAGTCCGCCATCGCGGGCAAGCCCGGCTCCCACAGGTTGGAATGCATTCCAAATGTGGGAGCCGGGCTTGCCCGCGATGGCGTCAGCCCAAACGACTCACAACCGCTGAATGGTCACAGCACCCGCAGCCCCAGCCGGCCCCGGCTGGCCTTCCAGCCCTGGCCGGCCTTTATCACCACCGTCGGCGCGGTACACCAGGCACCCTTTGGACTGCCCGCCTTTGCCCGGTTTGCCCGCCGTACCGGCCAAGCCACCCGGCCCGCCGTCGACCCACACTTTGATCTGCTCGGCCGGGAAGCTCTGTGGCAGCTCGACCCGCACAGTCGCCCCCGACGCGCCCGGCAGGCCGTCGCCGCCGTTATCGCCATTGGCACCACGCCCGGCGGAACCCCAGGTGCAGCCTGGGTCCACACCGTTGGCGCCATCGAGGCCGGCATAACCTTGGGCACCGGCGCCGCCACGCGCGTCCACCGACAGCTCTTCGGCGGTCAGCGCGTTAATGCGCAGCACCAGGTCACGCCCGGCCTTGGCCGGCTTTTCGTGGGTACCGGGGGCGCCGCGCGACGTGATCTGGCTGCCATGTTCCAGTTGCGCATTACGCACCTGCAATTGCAGCGCGGTATTGCCGGGGGCGATGGTGATACGCGCCTCGCGACCCAGGTGCAACTCATCCACGGTCACTTGGCTGATGGTCGCCGGCACCAGCAACGTGCCGTAGTCCGCCACATCCAGGCGCTCCAGTTGTAACACGCTGGTGCTGCTGGGCAGGCGCATCAGCGAGTTGGTTTCAACACTGACGCTCTGCGCCATAGCAATGGGGCTGACCAACAGGGCCAACAGAAAAACCTTACGCATGATTGGCCTCCTCGTTCGTTTCATTAACCGCAGCAGGCGCCGACAGGCCCCGCACATGGAACATCCCCACCAGCAGAATCTGCAAGCGGTCACGCCAAGGGTGGGCACGGTGTTTCAAGCTGCTGTTGAACAACAGCAATTCAAGCAGGTGGGTAAGCATCAACAGACTGCCGGCCAGGCTGACCAACAGGTGAAACGGATTCGTCAGCGGCCGGAACAGGTTGACCAGCACCACTACCCAGAACAACAACGTCAGAAACTTTCCCAGCCCCCAAAACACCTTCATCCCGCATGCCCCTGCCTATTATTCTTTGGGCGCACAGTACCGACTTCTGCAGGCGATTTGCCAGTGAAGGATGAAAAAACTTGCCAGGGCTCGCCGGCAATGCCCCTGCGGTGCCCGCAGGGGCAAGGGCTGTCAGCGGTTGATCTGGATTTCCACGCGACGGTTCAACGCACGCCCTTCAGCGGTTTTGTTGTCGGCCACTGGGTGGCTTTCGCCAGCACCGGTCACCGAGACAAAGTTGCTGCGAGGCACACCGGAGCTGACCAGGTAATCCGTCACCGAATGAGCGCGTTTTTCCGAGAGTTTCTGGTTGTAGGCATCTTTACCGACGCTGTCGGTATGCCCACTGACCCGCAGTTGCGCGCCTGGGGCTTCTTTTTTCAGGCGAGTGGCAATGATGTCGAGCTTGGTTTTGTCCGCTGCCGTCAACTTGGCCGAATCGAACTGGAAGTGCACATCGCGAATCACGATGGTTTCTTCCTTGACCACCACCACTTCCTCAACCACGGCGGCCGGCGGTGCGGGTGGGCAACCATTGGCATCGACCTGCACGCCTTTTGGCGTGCCAGGGCACTTGTCGCGGCTGTCCGGCACACCGTCACCATCTTCGTCGCCATCGCCATGCACCCAGCAATAGGCGCCGGCCATGCCGCCGATCAACAGCGCGCCTGCGCCCGCATAGGCTGAACTTTCAGTGGCGCCAATGGCAGCGCCCGTCACACCACCGACTGCTGCACAGGTGGGCCAATCGGTTTTTTGCAACCCTGCGCAACCTGTCAATACTCCGGTTAGCAGAACCAAGGGTAGAGCTGTCCGCATGATGCTCATGTGATTTCTCCTGAGGGGATCGGCGGGGGCCGACAGGTGGAGTAAAGACCGCTCTTTTCATCTGCGCCAGTACGCCACACCCCCGGTTTCATTGAGGATCGCCGCATTTGTAGGACTTTTCGCTGCCGCCCGCTCTAGGCCCGCACGCTCAGCCGCGCTAGTCTCTAGGGTTCTGATGTGAGGATCTGTGATGACCGCTGGTATTTCTTCCCGTACACCCCAGCAAGCCCTGGCCGCTTTGCTCGACTTGCACCAGCCCAAACGCCTGTTGTTGTTGGGCGCCAGCCAGTTTCCGGCGCTGGAGGCGTTCCAGGCCGAGCACCCGGACACCATCGTGGCCATCGCCCCGCCCGGGCCGTTGCCGGCAGAACTGGCGGCGCAGCGTTTTGACCTGGCGCTGGTGGTCGACTGCCTGGAGCACCTGTCAAAACCGCAAGGCCTGACCTTGCTCGGCGGCATTCGCAACCTTAATAGCAGCCGCATTGCGGTGCTGGTGGACCTGGGCGCCTGCGGCTGGAAAGACACCGACTTCTTCTCCCTGGCCCTGCAAGCCGGCGAGCGTTTCCAGCGCGACGAGCAGGTACTGACACTGTTTACCTATGATCTGCTTGACTACAAACAGGTGCCCGACTGGCTCAACGCCCGTTTCTGGGCCAACCCGGAAAATTTTGGAAAGTATTGGTGGTAACCCGATGAGTACATCCATTTGCCCCTGCGGCAGCGGCAACCTGTTGGATGCCTGCTGCGGCCACTATCACGCCGGCCACCCGGCGCCGTGCGCCACCGCGCTGATGCGCTCGCGCTACAGCGCCTATGTGCTGGGCCTGGTGGACTACCTGGTGGCCACAACCTTGCCCGCGCAGCAAGCCGGCCTGGACCGCATTGCGATCAGCGCCTGGAGCGCGCAGAGCACCTGGCTGGGCCTGGAGGTGGAAAGTTCGGAAGTGTTCGGCGGCCAGCCGGAACATGCATTCGTGACCTTTACCGCACGCTGGCATGACAGCACCGGCGAACACAGCCACCGTGAGCAGTCGTCTTTCGTACAGAATGACGGGCGCTGGTACTTCATCGATCCGACGGTTGAGTTCAAGGCCGGGCGCAATGATGTATGTTTGTGCGGCAGTGGCCAAAAATTCAAGAAGTGCTGTTCCAGCTACCTCTAATCACCCACAGGGAAAACGCCATGCTTCGGATGTACAGCTTGATGCTGGCGTTGACCTTGAGTCTCAGCGGCTGCGCGTCGTGGTTTGAAGACGATGCGCCTACGCCCCACGTCGCCCTGGTGAAAGTCGAGGTGGTACGGGCCAAGCTGCTGGAGCAGAAATTCAAACTGTGGTTTCGCGTCGACAACCGCGACGACGCCGACCTCACGGTGCGCGGCCTGATCTATAAGGTCAGCCTGGGCGGTTTTGTCTTGACCGAAGGCGAGTCCAACGAATGGCTGACCATACCGCCGCGCAGTCATGGTTTTTTTCGGGTGAAGGTGCGCACCAACCTCTGGCCGAAGATCCGCGATGTGGTGCAAATGCTCAAAAACCCGACCAAACCCGTGCCCTATCGCCTGGAAGGCGAGCTGAAAACCGGATTATTCATCGGTAATGACGTGCAGGTCGCCCACAATGGCGAGATAATCCCCGGCGATTTTATTCCGGAGCGACATCGATGACTCAGCAACCCCATGTCCATGGTCCTGACTGCAACCACGATCACGATCAGCATGATCACGGCCATGATCACGACCACGGCCATGTCCACGGCCCGAACTGCGGCCACGCTCACCAGGAGCCGGTGCGCAACGCGTTGAAGGACGTGGGTCGCAACGATCCGTGCCCGTGCGGCAGTGAGAAGAAATTCAAGAAGTGCCACGGGGCGTAAACGCTCAATACGGTCAATGTGGGAGCTGGCTTGCCTGCGATGGCGGTGGGTCAGCTGACACAGGTATAACTGTCAGACCGCTATCGCAGGCAAGCCAGCTCCCACATTTGCTCCGTATTTCAGATCAGAGCTTTCTCTGAAACTGCAACACCACCTCCAACCCCCCGCCTTCCCGATTACTCAAACTCAACCGCCCCTCATGCGCCCGCGCAATCGTGTGCGCAATGCTTAGCCCCAACCCGTAACCGCCCGTGTCGGCATTGCGTGAGCCTTCGATGCGGTAAAACGGTTCCATCACCTGCTCCAGTTGCTCCTGGGGAATCCCTGGGCCACGGTCACTGATGACGATTTTCAAACTGTCCACCTGATCCTCAACCCGCACCACCACCTCTCGGCCATAACGCACCGCATTTTCCAGCAGGTTCTGCACGCAACGCTTGAGGCTGCGCGCATAGCCCGGCAGCGGTTGCCGGGCGCGACCGACAATGGTCACGCTTTCGCCCACGTCTTCAAGGTCGGCCTGCAGGCTTTGCAGCAAGGCATTGATGTCGATGTTCTGCCGCGTCTCGTTGATTTCGCCGCTGCTGACAAAATCCAGGGTGCTGGAGACCATGTGTTCCATTTCTTCCAGGTCACTGCGAAACCGCTCCTTGGTGCGCGTGTCTTCGAGCATCTCGGTGCGCAGGCGCAGGCGTGTGATCGGCGAGCGCAGGTCGTGGGAAATCGCCGCCAGAAAGCGCGTGCGCTCGGCAATATTGGCTATCAACCGTTGCTGCATCGCATTAAACGCCTGGGCGGCGCGGCGCACTTCGGTGGGGCCGTCCAACGCTAACGGCGGGCGCTGGATATCCCGGCCCAGGGCTTCGGCGGCCTTGGCCAAGGCATTGAGCGGGCGGATGGCCAGGCGCACCGCCACCAACGCGATGATCACCAGCACCAGCACGCGCAGCAAATAGATGCGCATCACGTAGTCGAACAGTAAGTCCAGCGGCGACGTGCTGGTCCAGCCCTGCTCCTCACTGGCGTCCACCTGCAACCAGCGCCCATCGGGCAGGCGCAGGTCGATCAGGAACTGCCCGATGACCGGCTTGGAACTGAGCAGGGTCGAGAGCCCGGCGCCTTGCCCTTCGCCATCAACCAGAGACAGGCGCAGCAACATCAGGGTCTGGGCAGAACCGGTTTTCTCCGTCAGCACCTGCTTGATCAGCCGCTCGGTGGGCCGGTCACTGTCGGTCAACGTGCTCGGCGTGTTGCTGGCCTGATCGCTCAAGGTCAATTGAAAATGCGGCGTATTGAGCAGTTTGATCAACTGGTCGGCCTGCTGCGGGTCGCTGTGTACCAGGCGCACCACGTCTGCCAGGCGTGTGGCGATCAACCGCGCAGGAATTTCCAGCACCTGGCCATGCCGACGGTCGTACCAGATGCTGCTGGTCAGCGCCTGGGCCGCGAGCATGCCGCTGACCAGAATCAGCACCAGCCGCCCGAACAGCGAACGCGGCAGCAGTCTCACGACTCCAGCACCACATCATCGGCGGTCAGCATGTAACCCTCATTGCGCACGGTTTTGATCAGCCCCACCGGCAGCTGCGAGCGCAGGCGGCTGACACACACGTCGATGGAGCGGTCGAACGGCGTGCTGTCCTTGTCGAAGACATGGTTGAGCAAAAAGTCGCGACTCAACGGCCGGTTGGGGTGCTGCAACAGCAGGCGCAGCACACGGTAATCCGAGTTGCCCAGGCTCACCACCACGCCCTCGGGCGTGAGCAATTGCCGCGCCCGTGTGTCGAGTTGCCAGCCGGCAAAACGAATACTCGGTGCTTCATCCAGGCGTGCTCGATCGGGAAAGCTCTGCACCCGGCGCAACACCACCTTGATTCGCACCAGCAACTCACGCGGGTCGAACGGCTTGGGCAGGTAGTCGTCGGCGCCGATTTCCAGGCCGACGATGCGGTCGATCAACGAGCCTTTGGCGGTGAGCATCACCACCGGCGTGTTGGAACTGACGCGCAGTTCGCGGCACAGGCTCAAGCCGTCTTCGCCAGGCAGCATCAGGTCAAGCACGATCAGGTCGATCACATTCAGCGCCAGGCGGCGGCGCATTTCCTTGCCGTCGGCGGCGGTGGACACCTGAAACCCCGCGTCACTCAAGTAGTCGCAAAGCAACTGACGGATTTGCGGGTCATCATCAACGATCAGCAGGTGGTCAAGCTTGGCCATGGGCAGTCAATCCGAAAACTCAAAACGCAGGAGATAGCCGAAAGTTCATCCAGCGATACACGCAAATGTAATGGAATGTTGTGGGAAACCATAATCACGCATCAGCGATACAAAGCCAGGGTATGGCAGGCGGAATCGCTCTTTAGACTACCGAACCTAAATGAGAGTAATTGTAATTTAGACTCGGATCATCACCTATGTCATTGCCCACGCCCCAACGTCACACGCTGCACACAACCCTGGCACCGATGTTCGGTTTCCTCGCCGCCGGCAGTGTTGCGCCGACCGCCTGGGCCGATGCGCCGGCCGCCACGCCGAATGATTCGGTGGTAAGCCTGCCGCAAATCAAGGTCGACGGCCAGGAAGCCACCTCCACCTTCAAAGTCGACCGCGTGACCTCGGCCAAAATCAGCCAGCCGCTGCTCGACGCCCCTCAAAGCGTGACCATCGTGCCGCAGCAGGTGCTCAAGGAGCAGAACGCGCAAACCCTGCAGGAAGTGTTGCGCAACGTGCCGGGCATCACCTTCATGTCCGGCGAGGGCAACCTGGGCTGGGGCGATCTGTTTTCGATTCGTGGGTTTTCTTCCGAGCAAAGCCTGACCGTCGACGGCGTGCGTGACGCCGGCATGTCCACGCGCACCGACACCTTCAACCTGCAACAGGCTGAAGTGTTCAAGGGCACCGGGTCTATCGAATCCGGGGTTTCGGCAGTGGGCGGCAGCGTCAACCTGGTCAGTAAAGAAGCGCACCTGGGCGACGCCAACAAAGTCTCCGCCGGGATCGGCACCGACAGCTACCGACGCCTCACCGCCGACATCAACAAACAGCTGACCGACACCACCGCCGTGCGCATCAACCTGATGAAGCACTACAACCAGGTGGCTGACCGCGACGACGTGGACTACGACCGCTGGGGCATCGCCACCTCGTTCGGCTTTGGCCTGGGCACCGACACGCGGTTCTTCGTCGACACCTTCTACCAGAAAGACACCAACACCCCGGACGGCGGCGTGCCGATCCAGCGTGGCACCGACGGCCACCGCATGCCGGGTGTGAAACGTTCCAACTGGTACGGCGATTCCAGCCTGTATACGCAGGAAAACGAAACCACCTCGCTGACCGCACGCTTCGAACATGACTTCGACTGGAACGACGCCAACCTGCGCAACCAGACCCGCTGGGAACGCAGCGACAACTTCGCCGTACTGTCCCCGGCGCGTTTCTTCGCCGCCGACGCCAACGGTAAAAAAACCTGCAGCGGCGCCCGCTGTGCGACGTTGGGCTACACCGGCGTAGGCCCGATCAGCCCAGTGCCCGGCAGCACGGTGAATGCCTACACCGACTATGTGAACAACAGCAACACCGGCTACGGCATCCTGCGCGGCAGTGATTTCGGCTTGTCCAAGCGCTACACCATCCTCGATAACCAGACCGACTTCAGCTTCACGTTCAACACCGGCAGCCTGCAACACGCGGTGGTCAGCGGCCTGGAGTTCTATCACGAGACCTACGGCGGCCTGAAACGCAACGCCGAAGTACCCGCCGGCGACATGTTCTTCAACATGAACGACCCCAGCCACAGCTTCGCCAGCACCTACGTGACCAAAGGCGAAGGCGACCCGCGCTCGGTGATCGATAACGCCGGTGTCTACGCGGGCGACACCGTCACCCTCAACGAGCAATGGCAAGTGCTCGGCTCGCTGCGCTACGACAACTGGCGCGCGCAAACCAGCCAGCGCGGCCAGGCCGACATCAGCAGCACCGACGGCGCAGTGAGCGGTCGCGTCGGCGCGGTGTACAAGCCATTGCCGAACGGCAGCATCTACGTGTCCTACAGCGAGGCGGCGCAACCGTCGGCGCTGGGCGCGTCCACCAACAACCAGATCTACGGCGCGTCCACCACCAGCAACTACAGCCCGGCCAAGTCGAAAACCTACGAGATCGGCACCAAGTGGGACATTGCCCACGACAGGCTCAATGTCACGGCGGCGATCTTCCGCACCGAATTGGACAACGCCTGGGAATACCAGGACGGCGAATCCGCCCCGGTGCGCGCCCTGCCCGCCAAGCGTGTGGACGGCATCGAACTCGGCCTGCAAGGCAACATCACCCCGCGCTGGACCGTCTACACCGGTTTTTCGGCGCTCAAAAGCACGCAGACCAAAGGTATCAATAAAGGCGCGGAAGCCAAGAACGTCCCCGACCTGACCGCCAACCTGTGGACCACCTACGCCGTCACCGACGCCCTGAGCCTCAGCTACGGCGAGCAATACGTGGGCCGTCGCCGCTACAGCGACAACAAGGATGTCGGCGGTTTGAACAACAACAGCAGCTACGCCAACGGCCCGTCCGGCGTGTATGCGATCTACACCCGCGACCACGAAAAAGCCCCGGGTTACTGGCTGAGCAACCTGGCGGCGCAATACAAGGTGAACAAGGACACCACGGTCAACCTCAACCTCAACAACGTGTTCAACACGTTCTACTACAGCCAGGTTGGCGCGTCCCTTGACGGCTTCCAGCTCTACGGCATCCCAGGTGCCGCTCGCACGCTCACCGCCAGTGTCGATTATGAATTCTGATTGCCCCTCACCCGGAGTCCTTTCCATGTTCAAACCTCGTAACGTGCTTAAGCTCGGCGTGCTGTGCGCCGCGCTGGTCCTCGGCCACGCCGAAACTGCCGCTGCCCATGAAGTCACCGACGTGTTGGGCCGCAAGGTCGAGGTCAAAGACCACGTCAAACGTGTGGTGCTGGGCGAAGGCCGCTTGATTTCGGCGTTTGCCTTGCTCGACAAGGACGCGCCGTTCCAGCGCATCGTCGGCTGGCAGAACGATTTGAAGCTGCTGGACCAACACACTTACAACGCCTATGTGGCGAAGTTTCCTACGGTCAAAGACATCCCGTTGATCGGGCAAGCGTCGGAGCAGAGTGTCAGTGCTGAGGAGATTCTCTCGCTGAAACCGGACCTGGCGGTGTTCAGCATTTCCGGCCACGGCCCGACCGAACACAGCGCGGTGGCAGACGTGCTGGCCAAAGCCGGCATCCCGGTGTTGTTCGTCGACTTTCGCATCAACCCGGTGCAAGGCACCCACACCAGCATGAACGCGCTGGGCCAGGCCTTGGGCCGTGAAGCCCAGGCCAAGGCGTTTCTGGGTTTCTATGACCAGCACATCAAGGCCATCACCGACGCCGTTGCCACCTTGCCTGCCGCCGGCCCGCGCCCGAGTGTGTTCCTCGAATTGCTCGCCGGTGCCTGGCAGGCACCGGGGCACACCACCGGCAAAAGCGGCATGGGTGAAGTGATCAAGCTGGTCGGCGGGCGCAATATCGCCGCCGAGGTGGTGCCGGGTGCGCTGGGGGATATCAGCGTTGAATACGCGCTCAAGGCCGACCCGGATGTGTACGTGGCCACCGGCAACCACAAGCCTGGGCTGATTCTCGGCGCTGGCGTGAGCACCGATGAAGCCCGTGAGGCGTTTGATCGTGTGCTGGCGCGGCCGGAGTTCGCCAACCTGCGTGCCATCCGCGCAGGCGATGCCCACGGCCTGTGGCATGACTTTTACAACTCGCCATACAACTTGCTGGCGATTGAAGTATTGGCCAAATGGGTACACCCGGAACTGTTCGCCAAGCTCGACCCGCAAGCGACTATGGAACAGATCAACCAACAGTTTTTGGGGATGCCGCTGCAGGGTGCTTACTGGATTGACGCCAAAACCAAGTAACCCCTAGCGCCATGCACAAATGCAGGAATGCAGGAATGCAGGAATGCAGGAATGCAGGAATGCAGGAATGCAGTCAGTGTGGGAGCTGGCTTGCCTGCGATAGCGGTGTGTCAGTCACTGAATTAATCGACTGGCACACCGCTATCGCAGGCAAGCCAGCTCCCACATGTGGATTTTCGTTGTTTTCAACATTGTGTGAGCCCCATGACCACTCAAACCCTCGACCTTGCCAGCGCCACTCATGGCTATCGCCGTTTGCTGGCCCGGCGTGCCTGGCTGCTGGCGCTGCTCGGCATCGCGCTGGTCTGCGCCATTCTGGTGGACCTGGCCAGCGGCCCGTCGGGCATGGGCCTGCTGGCGTTGCTCGACGGCATCCTGCATCCGTCGCACCTGAGCGCCACCGACCAGGTGATCATCTGGAACGTGCGCCTGCCCTACGCGCTGATGGCGGTGCTGGTGGGTTGCGCGCTGTCTCTGGCCGGGGCCGAGATGCAGGCGATCCTCAATAACCCGCTGGCCAGCCCGTTTACGTTGGGCGTGTCGTCGGCGGCGGCCTTGGGCGCCTCGCTGGTCATCGTGTTTCCGGTGACCACGCTGTGGGTGTCGGCCAACACCGCGATTTCCATCTCGGCGTTTATCTTTGCCGCCGCCTCGGTGTTTTTGCTGCAAGCCATGTCACGCCTGCGCGGTGCGGGCGTGGAAAGCCTGGTGCTGTTCGGCATCGCACTGGTGTTCAGTTGCAACGCCGTGGTGGCTTTGCTGCAACTGGTGGCCACCGAAGACGTGCTGCAACAATTGGTGTTCTGGACCTTGGGCAGCGTGACCCGCGCCAACTGGGACAAGCTCGGCATCCTCGCCTTTGTGGTTGCCGTGGTGCTGCCGTTTTCCTTCGCCGCCGCGCCGCGCCTGACCCTGCTGCGCATGGGCGAGGACCGCGCACAAAGCTTTGGCGTGGATGTGAAGCGCCTGCGGTTTTTCTCGTTGCTGCGCATCAGCCTGCTGTCGGCCACCGCCGTGGCATTTGTAGGCACCATCGGCTTTATCGGCTTGGTAGGGCCGCATATCGCGCGGATTCTGGTAGGTGAGGATCAACGCTTCCTGCTGCCCGCCAGTGCGTTGACCGGCGCGTTGCTGCTGGCGCTGTCGTCGATTGCCAGCAAACTGATCATGCCCGGCGTGATTGTGCCGGTGGGCATTGTCACCGCCTTGGTGGGCGTACCGATTTTTGTGGTGTTGGTGTTCAAGCGCGGGAGGCAGTTATGAGTGCGGGCTTATCGGTACACAACGCCACTATCCGCTACGGGCGTCGGCAGATTGTGCATGAGCTGAGCTTGCCGACCCTGCCCCACGGCAGCCTCACCGCCTTGATCGGCCCGAATGGCGCGGGTAAATCCACGCTGCTGCGGGCCATTGCCGGGCTGGAAAAGATGCAAGGCGTGGTCAGGCTGGGTGACCTCGACCTGTCGGCCATGTCGGTGGCCGAGCGAGCGCGACGCGTGACGTACATGCCGCAAAACCTGCCGCCGGGCCTGAGCCTCAGCGTGATGGAAAGCGTGATCGCCGCGCTGCGTGTGGCCAATGTGGACGGCATTCCATTGTCCAGCGAGGCCTGCCTGGGCGAAGCCTTCGAAGCGTTGCAGCGTATCGGCATCGCGCATTTGGCCGATCAGCTGCTGAGCACGTTGTCCGGCGGCCAGCGCCAATTGGTCGGCCTCGCCCAGCTGATTGCGCGTCGCCCGCAAGTGATGCTGCTCGACGAACCCACCAGCGCGCTCGACCTTAATTACCAATTAAAAGTCATGGACTGCGTGCGCACGCTGGTGCGCGAACACAATTTGATCGCCGTGGTGGTGCTGCACGATATCAACCTGGCTGCACGCTTCGCCGACCATATTGCCGTGCTGCGCCAGGGCAGGTTGTACGCCAGCGGCGTGGCGGATGAGGTGCTCGACCCGGCGTTGTTTGCCGAGGTCTATGGCGTACAGGTGCGCATTGAGCGGTGCTCGCAGCAGTCATTGCAGGTGTTGGTCGATGGGGCGGTGTGATTGGCTTCTAAGGTTAGACGCAAATGTTTGATTGAATTATTGCCCCTTGATCATCACCTATAGAGACAGGCATTCGCTCATTTGGAGAGCTTCATGATCGACCTGTACTACTGGACCACCCCCAACGGTCACAAAGTATCGCTGTTCCTGGAAGAAGCCGGTTTGCCCTACACGGTGCACCCGATCAACATTGGCCAGGGCGAGCAGTTCAAGCCGGACTTCCTGAAGATCGCTCCCAACAACCGCATCCCGGCCATCGTCGATCACAGCCCGACCGACGGCGGCGCGCCGATTTCGCTGTTCGAATCCGGCGCGATCTTGCTGTACCTCGCGGAAAAAACCGGCCAATTCATTCCAAAAGACCTGCGCGGCCGCCAGGAAGCGCTGCAATGGCTGTTCTGGCAAATGGGCGGGCTGGGGCCGATGGCGGGTCAGAATCATCACTTCAGCCAATTCGCACCGGAAAAGATTCCTTACGCGATCAAGCGCTATGTGGACGAAACCGCGCGCCTGTACGGCGTGTTGGACCGACGCCTGGCGGACCGCGCGTTCGTGGCGGGTGAGGACTACAGCATCGCCGACATGGCGATCTACCCGTGGATCGTTTCCCACAAGTGGCAGAGCCAGCGTCTGGAGGACTTCCCGCACGTGCAGCGCTGGTTCAACAGCATCAAGGAACGGCCGGCGACGGTGCGGGCGTATGAACTGGTGCAGAAAGTGAATCCGCCAAAATCCTGATCTATGTGGGAGCTGGCTTGCCTGCGATAGCATCACCTCGGTGTAACTGACACACCGAGGCGTCAGCATCGCAGGCAAGCCAGCTCCCACATTGTTCTCTACCGGTCTCAAGATCTCACGCTTAACCCAAACTCCTGCTTGCGTCGTTTCGCCGCGCTCACTAACGTAGCGCCTTTAATGACGCTACCCCCGCAGGAGCTTTGCCATGGCCTCGCCAGCCCTCTCACACTTTATCCCCCGGTTCGGCGTTGCCGCGGCAGTGGCCAGTGCTTTAAGCCTGGCCGGTTGCCAGCTCCAGAGCACCCAGGACACCCTGCCGCCGGTGGCCGGTGTGCAACCGATCAAAGGCCTGGCACAGAATGTGTCGGTGCGCCGCAATGCCCAGGGCATGCCGTTGATCGAAAGCAACACCTTCCATGACGCGCTGTTCAGCCTCGGTTATGTACACGCCAGCGACCGCATCACGCAGATGGTCACTTTGCGCCTGTTGGCCCAGGGCCGCCTGGCGGAGATGTCCGGCCCGCAAGTGCTGGATGTCGACCGTTTCATGCGCGCGGTCAACCTGAAAAAAAGCGCCGGCGAGCTGTACAACGCTTCGTCGCCGCGCCTCAAGCGCTTCTTTGAAGTGTATGCCCGTGGCGTCAACGCCTACCTGTTCCGCTACCGCGACAAGCTGCCGCCGGACCTGGCCCAGACCGGCTTCAAGCCCGAGTACTGGAAGCCGGAAGATTCGGCGCTGCTGTTCTGCCTGCTGAATTTCAGCGAGTCGAGCAACCTGCAGGAAGAACTCTCGTCGCTGGTGCTGGCGCAGAAAGTCGGGGCCGACAAGCTCGCCTGGCTGACGCCGAGTGCGCCGGACGAGCCGATCCCGATGGACGAAGCCGACAAGCTCAAGGGCGTGAACCTCAGCCAGATCACCGGCCTTGCAGGGCTTGAAAGCGTCGGCCAGCAGTTGAACAGCCTCAACGCACTGGCCGTCACCACCTCTAACAACTGGGCCATCGGCCCGCAACGCAGCCGCAGTGGCAAAAGCCTGTTGGCCAGCGACCTGGCAGCCCAGCCACAAGCGCCATCGCCGTGGAACTACGTGCAGATCCGTGCCCCGAAATACCAGGCGGTCGGCGTCTCGATTGCCGGTTTGCCGACCCTGCTGTCCGGCTTCAACGGCAAAGTGGCGTGGAGCATGAGCGCGGTAAAAGGCGACACCCAGGACCTGTTCCTGGAGAAGGTAAAACGCCAAGGCAGCGCGTTGTACTACGAGAACAACGGCAAATGGCTACCGGCCGTCGTGCGCAACGAAACCTACTTCGCCCAGGGCCAGCGGCCGATTCGCGAAGTGGTGTACGAAACCCGCCACGGCGCCCTGCTCAACAGCAGCCAGGCACTCACCACCGGGTTCGGCCTGGCCCTGCAAACCGCCGACCTCAAGGACGACAAGAGCCTGGACGCATTCTTCGACCTGTCCCGCGCCCAAAGCGCCGGCAAGGCCTCGGACGCGACCCGGGAAATCCGCGCCATCGCCCTCAACATGATCTTTGCCGACGCGAGCAGCATTGGCTGGCAAGTCACTGGCCGCTTCCCCAACCGTCGCGAAGGCGAAGGCCTGCTGCCCTCGCCGGGCTGGGACGCGCGCTTTGACTGGGACGGCTACGCCGACGCGATGCTGCACCCTTACGATCAGGACCCGGCCCAAGGCTGGATCGGCACGGCCAACCAGCGCACCGCGCCACGCGGTTATGGCATGCAGTTGTCCAATTCCTGGGACGCCCCGGAGCGCAGCGAGCGCCTGGCACAACTGGCCAACGCCGGCAAGCATGACAGCCGCAGCATGATCGCCATGCAGTACGACCAGACCACCACGTTTGCCGCCAAGCTCAAGACCATGTTCCAGGCGCCGGGTATGGCCCAGCCACTGAAACAGGCAATCGATGCGCTGCCGGCAACCGAAGCTGTGAAGGCACGCGAAGCGCTCAGTCGCTTGATGGCGTTTGATGGCCGCCTGGCACCGACCTCCGCAGACGCGGCGATCTATGAGTTGTTCCTGCAGGAAAGCACCAAGCAGATCTTCCTCGACGAACTCGGCCCGGAAACCAGCGCCAGCTGGAAAGCCTTTGTCAGCAACGCCAACCTGTCCTATTCCGCCAACGCCGACCACCTGCTGGGCCGCGAAGACAGCCCCTTCTGGGACGACGTGCGCACCGCGCAAAAAGAAGACAAACCGGCGATCCTCGCCCGCAGCCTTGCCGCCGCCATCACCGCTGGCGACAGCCAATTGGGTGGTGATCACAAGGCCTGGCAGTGGGGCAAACTGCACACCACCACCTGGAAAAACACCAATGGCCAGGTGATCCGCGGGCCGTTTGCCAGTGGCGGCGACCACAACACCCTGAACCCGGCGCCGTACAGCTGGGGGCAGGATTTTGTCACCACCCAAGTGCCGGCGCTGCGCATGATCGTCGACTTCAGCCAAATCGAACCGATGATGGGTCAAGGTGGCATCGGCCAATCCGGCAACCCGGCCAGCCCGAGTTATGCGAACGGCATCGATGCGTCGCTCAAGGCGCAATACCTGAGCTTCCCGATGCAGCCGCAGAACTTTGACAAGGTGTACGGGAAAACCCGCTTGACCCTCACACCCGGCAAGTAACCCGGTGATCGTTCCCACGCTCTGCGTGGGAATGCATCCTGTGACGCTCCGCGTCACGCCATCAAAATGTGGGAGCTGGCTTGCCTGCGATAACAGTGTGTCAGTCACTAATTAATCGACTGACACACCGCAATCGCAGGCAAGCCAGCTCCCACATTTGATCGCCTGCATTTAGATAGAACTTCTCAAGTCTCGCTCCCCTCATACCTGATAAGCCCACTGCCCCGGCACGCCCATGGACCTTGTCATCGCCCGCCCCGAAGGCCTCTATTGTACTGCGGGAGATTTCTACATCGACCCATGGCGCCCGGTGGACCGCGCCGTCATCACCCACGCCCATGGGGACCACGCCCGCACCGGCAACCAGCATTACCTGGCCGCCGCTCCCGGCGAAGGCATCCTGCGTTCGCGACTGGGCCAGGACATCAACCTGCAAACCCTGGCCTACGGCGAAAAACTCATCCACCACGGCGTCACCCTGAGTTTCCATCCCGCCGGGCATGTGCTCGGTTCCGCGCAGGTGCGCCTGGAATACCAGGGCGAAGTCTGGGTAGCCTCCGGCGACTACAAAGTCGAACCCGATGGCACCTGTGCGCCCTTTGAGCCGGTGCGTTGCCACACCTTTATTACTGAATCCACCTTCGGCCTGCCGATTTACCGCTGGCAGCCCCAGGCGCAGATTTTTGCCGGCATCAATGATTGGTGGCAGGCCAATATCGCGGTCGGCAAAGCCAGCGTGTTGTTCTGTTATTCCTTTGGCAAAGCCCAGCGCATCCTGCATGGCATCGACGCCAGCATCGGCCCGATTCTCAGCCATGGCGCGGTGGAACCGCTGAACCGCGTGTACCGCGAGGCCGGCATCTATATCCCCGAAACCCTGTATGCCGGGGACTTCAAAAAGACTGACCCATTGCTGCGTCAGGCACTGATCATTGCGCCGCCGTCCGCCGGTGGCAGCAGTTGGATCAAGCGCTTCGGCGACTACAGCGACGCCTTCGCCAGCGGCTGGATGCGCCTGCGTGGCACGCGACGGCGGCGCGGTGTGGACCGAGGCTTTGTGCTCTCGGACCACGCCGATTGGCCCGGACTGCTGTGGGCCATCGCACAGACCGGCGCCGAACGGGTGATGGTCACCCATGGCTCTGTCGGCGTATTGGTGCGCCACTTGCGGGAAAAAGGCCTGGATGCCCAGGGTTTCACCACCGAATACGGCGATGACGAAGAAGAGGCCACGGCATGAAAGCCTTCGCCGAGCTGTACGCCAACCTCGACGCCACCACCTCCAGCAACGCCAAGCTGGCCGCGCTGCAAGCCTACTTCCGCCAGGCGCCACCCGAAGATGCGGCCTGGGCGGTGTACTTCCTCTCCGGCGGGCGGCCCCGGCAATTGGTGCCGACCCGTCTGCTGCGCGACATGGCCACCGCAGCATCGGGCATAGAACCTTGGTTATTCGAAGAAAGTTACCAGTCGGTAGGCGACCTGGCCGAGACCATTTCCCTGTTGTTGCCCGAATCCTCCTATACCTCGGAAGACGGGCTTGCAGTGTGGCTGGAGGAAAAGCTGCTGCCCCTGCGTGGCCTGCCGCCGCTGGAATTGGCCGAACGCCTGCCGGCGTTATGGGCGCAGCTCGATCAGCCGAGCCTGATGGTGTGCATCAAATTGATCACCGGCAGTTTTCGTGTCGGCGTGTCCAAACTGCTGGTCACCCGCGCCCTCGCCGCCATGGCCGACCTGGACAGCAAACGTGTGGCACAACGCTTGGTGGGCTACACCGATTTGTCCAACCGGCCTACGGCCGAAGGCTACCTCAAGCTGATCGCCGCCGAATCGTCCGACGAGCATGCGCAACGCGGCGGTCAGCCGTATCCGTTTTTTCTGGCCCATGGGCTGGCGCAACCGGTGGAGCAGTTCGACGCCTTGCTCGGCGCACCCGCCGACTGGCAGGTGGAATGGAAGTGGGACGGCATTCGCGCGCAACTGGTCAAGCGCGACGGTCGCCTGTGGGTCTGGTCGCGCGGTGAAGAGTTGGTCACCGAGCGCTTCCCCGAACTGCACAGCCTGGTCAGCGGCCTGCCGGATGGCACGGTAATCGATGGCGAAATTGTTGTGTGGAAAGACGCGGTGCAACCCTTCGCGCTGTTGCAACAGCGCATCGGCCGCAAAACCTTGAGCAAAAAGGTCCTGGAGGATGCGCCAGTCGCGGTCCTGGCCTATGACCTGCTGGAACATCAGGGCGACGATTGGCGCAACCACACCCAGGCCGAGCGCCGCGTCCAGCTTGAGCAAGTGATCGCGCAGTGCAACCAGCCCGTGCTGTTGCCATCGCCCTTGCTGACGGGCGCGAGCTGGAAGGACCTGGCGGAGCAACGCGAAGACTCTCGCCGCCTCGGCGTGGAAGGCATGATGCTAAAAGCCCGCGATGGCCTGTACGGCGTGGGCCGCACCAAGGACATGGGCGTGTGGTGGAAGTGGAAAGTCGACCCGTTCAGTGTCGATGCCGTACTGATTTACGCCCAGCGCGGCCATGGCCGCCGCGCCAGTCTGTACAGCGACTACACCTTTGCAGTGTGGGACGGCCCGCCCGGCACTGAACGCACGCTGGTGCCATTTGCCAAGGCTTATTCAGGGCTGACTGACGAAGAAATGCGCAAGGTCGACACCATCGTGCGCAAGACCACGGTGGAAAAATTCGGCCCGGTCAGCAGCGTAACGCCGAGCATGGTGTTTGAGCTGGGGTTTGAGGGGATTGCCTTGTCCAAACGCCACAAGAGCGGGATTGCCGTACGGTTTCCCAGGATGTTGCGGTGGCGGCAGGATAAGACAGTGGAAGAAGCCGACAACCTCGGCACGTTGCAGGATTTGTTGACCTGACCCCTTCCCCCCAAACACTGCAAAACCCTGTGGGAGCCGGGCTTGCCCGCGATGGCGGTGGGTCAGCTTAGAGAGATTGGGCAGACACACCGCTATCGCGGGCAAGCCCGCTCCCGCATTTTGAATTTCATTTGCTTCAAAATGGTGCGCTGAATTTTCCATGCCCATTTTCGGGCATCTCCTACACTCACATCTCCCTTATCCCACCTTTTAAAACACTCATTCGGAACTATGGTGCAGAAATTGCTACTTGTGATCCGTCTGACACCGTTCAGTAACAGTCCTAACCGCGCCACAAGCGCTTATCTTGGTTTCCAGGGATTACATAATGAAAAAAGCATTGCTGACCCTTTCTGCACTGGCTCTGTGCATGGCTGCTGGTACCGCGCTGGCCAAGGAATACAAGGAATTGCGTTTTGGTGTCGATCCTTCCTACGCGCCATTCGAGTCCAAGGCCGCCGACGGCAGCCTCGTAGGCTTCGATATCGACCTGGGCAATGCGATCTGTGCCGAGCTGAAAGTGAAGTGCAAGTGGGTTGAAAGCGACTTCGACGGCATGATTCCAGGCCTCAACGCCAACAAGTTCGACGGCGTGATTTCCTCGATGACCGTGACCGAAGCCCGTGAAAAGGCGATCGATTTCTCCAGCGAGCTGTTCTCCGGCCCGACGTCCCTGGTGTTCAAAAAGGGCGCGAACTTCTCCACGCCTGAGTCCCTCAAGGGCAAATCCGTGGGCTACGAGCAAGGCACCATTCAGGAAGCCTACGCCAAGGCCGTGCTGGACAAAGCCGGTGTGACCACCAAGGCCTACGCCAACCAGGACCAGGTCTACGCCGACCTGACCTCGGGCCGCCTGGATGCTTCCGTACAGGACATGCTGCAAGCCGAACTGGGCTTTTTGAAGTCGCCAGCCGGCGCTGACTACGAAGTCAGCAAGGCCATCGATGACCCACTGCTGCCATCCAAAACTGCGGTCGGTATCAAAAAAGGTAACAAAGACCTCAAGGCCTTGCTCGATAAAGGTATCAAAGCGTTACACGATGATGGCACCTACGCCACCATCCAGAAGAAACACTTCGGCGACCTGAACCTCTACAGCGGTAAATAACACCCCGGCGCCCACCGGTTTGCGGTGGGCGCTTTTTTATCGCCATTAGGTCCTGAATTCATGTTTGAAGATCTTTTGCAAACCCTGGGGCTGGGTGCCTTCAGTCTGAAGGGGTTCGGCCCGCTGTTGCTGCAAGGTACGTGGATGACCGTGAAACTGTCGGTCGCCTCCCTGGCCGTCAGCGTCTTGCTGGGCCTGCTCGGTGCCAGCGCCAAACTGTCCAGCGTCAGCCTGATCCGCATCCCCGCCCAGCTCTACACCACCTTGATTCGCGGCGTTCCCGACCTGGTGCTGATGCTGCTGATTTTCTACAGCCTGCAAATCTGGCTGACCGGCTTTACCGATTTTATGGAATGGGACTACATCGAGATCGACCCATTCAGCGCCGGGGTCATCACCCTGGGCTTCATCTATGGCGCCTATTTCACCGAGACCTTTCGCGGCGCGATCCTCGCCGTGCCGCGTGGCCAGCTGGAAGCGGCGACCGCCTACGGGCTCACGCGCGGGCAGCGGTTTCGCTTCGTGACCTTCCCGCAGATGATGCGTTTTGCCTTGCCGGGCATCGGCAACAACTGGATGGTGATGCTCAAGGCCACCGCGCTGGTGTCGATCATCGGTCTGGCGGACCTGGTCAAGGCCGCGCAGGATGCGGGCAAGAGTACTTATCAGCTGTTCTATTTTCTGGTCATCGCGGCGCTGATCTACCTGCTGATCACCAGTGCATCCAACGTCGTCCTGCGCTGGCTTGAGCGCCGCTACTCCGCTGGGTCCCGGGAGGCCGTGCGATGATCGAACTTATCCAGCAATACTGGCGGCCTTTCCTTTATAGCGACGGTCAGCACATCACCGGGCTGGCGATGACCATGTGGCTGCTCAGCGCGGCGCTGGTGATCGGCTTCCTGGTCTCGATTCCGCTGTCCATCGCCCGCGTTTCGCGCAAACGCTCCATACGCTGGCCGGTGCAGTTCTACACCTACCTGTTTCGTGGCACGCCGCTGTATATCCAACTGTTGATTTGCTACACCGGCATCTACAGCATCGCCGCCGTGCGCGCGCAACCGGTGCTGGATGCGTTCTTTCGCGATGCGATGAACTGCACCATTCTGGCCTTCGCCCTCAACACCTGCGCATACACCACGGAAATTTTCGCCGGCGCGATCCGCAGCATGGCTCATGGCGAAGTCGAAGCGGCCAAGGCTTACGGCCTGGGCGGTTGGAAGCTGTATGCCTATGTGATCATGCCCTCGGCCCTACGCCGCTCGCTGCCCTACTACAGCAACGAAGTGATCCTGATGCTGCACTCGACCACGGTGGCGTTTACCGCGACGGTGCCGGACATTCTCAAGGTGGCGCGGGATGCCAACTCGGCCACCTACATGACCTTTCAATCATTCGGCATCGCCGCGCTGATCTACCTGACCGTGACCTTCGCGCTGGTCGGGCTGTTTCGTCTGGCGGAACGTCGCTGGCTGGCCTTTCTCGGGCCGAGCCACTAAGGAGTCGTCATGCGTCATCAGGTGCATGAACTGATCGCGCCGGTGCCGGGCACGGCGCGGCAGGTTCACAGTTTCCACTTCGGCCCGGAACAGGCTGAAGGCAAGATCTATATCCAGTCATCACTGCATGCCGATGAGCTGCCGGGCATGCTGGTGGCCTGGCACCTGAAGCTGCGCCTGGCGGAGCTGGCGGCGGCTGGGCGCCTGCGCAGTGAGATCGTGCTGGTGCCCATCGCCAATCCGGTGGGACTTGAGCAGGTGTTGATGGACATTCCGTTGGGCCGCTACGAGCTGGAAAGCGGGCAAAATTTCAATCGCCTGTTTGTCGACCTCAGTGAGGAGGTCGGCAATCAGGTCGAAGACCTGCTGGGCGACGACCCCACGCACAACGTCGAGCTTATTCGCGACGCCCTGAGCCTGGCCCTTGCGGCGCAAACGCCTGCTACCCAGCTGCAATCCCAACGCCTGGTGCTGCAACGCCTGGCCTGCGATGCCGACATGGTGTTGGACCTGCATTGCGACTTTGAAGCCGTGGCGCACCTGTACACCACCCCCGAGGCCTGGCCGCAGGTGGAGCCGCTGGCGCGCTATATCGGCTCGGAAGCCAACTTGCTGGCGACCGACTCCGGCGGGCAGTCGTTCGACGAGTGCTTCACGCTGGTGTGGTGGCAGTTACAGCAACGCTTCGGCGAGCGCTTCCCGATCCCGATGGGCAGCTTTTCGGTGACCGTCGAACTGCGCGGCCAGGGCGACGTCAACCACGGCCTGGCGGCGCTGGATTGCCAGGCGATCATCGACTACCTGACTCACTTCGGTGCCATCACCGGTGACGCGCCGCCACTGCCCGAGCTGCCCTACCCGGCCACGCCGCTGGCGGGCGTGGAACCGGTGACCACGCCGGTCGGCGGCTTGCTGGTGTTCAGCGCCCTGCCCGGTGAATACCTGGAAGCCGGGCAACTGATCGCCGAAATCATCGACCCCATTACTGACCGCGTAACGCCTGTGCACTGCAAACATGCCGGCCTGCTTTACGCCCGTTCGCTGCGGCGCATGGCCACTGCCGGCATGGTGATCAGCCATGTTGCAGGCACGCAAGCCTACCGCAGCGGCTACCTACTTTCGCCTTGAGGATGCACGCCCCATGTACAAATTGACCGTTGAAGGCCTGCATAAAAGCTATGGCGACAATGAAGTGCTCAAAGGTGTCTCGCTCAAGGCCAACACCGGTGATGTGATCAGCCTGATCGGCGCCAGCGGCTCGGGCAAAAGCACCTTTTTGCGCTGCATCAACTTTCTGGAAACGCCCAACGACGGCGCCATGACCCTAGATGGTCAGCAGATCCGCATGGTCAGCGATCGCCATGGCATGCGCGTGGCCGACGACGCCGAATTGCAACGCCTGCGTACGCGGCTGGCGATGGTGTTCCAGCACTTCAACCTGTGGAGCCATATGAGCGTGCTGGAAAACATCACCATGGCACCGCGCCGGGTACTGGGTTGCAGCAAGAAGGACGCCGAAGACCGTGCCCGTCGCTACCTGGATAAGGTCGGGCTGCCGGCACGCGTGGCCGATCAATACCCGGCGTTCCTTTCTGGTGGCCAACAGCAACGGGTGGCCATCGCCCGCGCCCTGGCCATGGAGCCGGAGGTGATGCTGTTTGACGAACCCACCTCGGCCCTCGACCCCGAACTGGTCGGCGAAGTGTTGAAAGTGATCCAGGGCCTGGCCGAGGAAGGCCGCACCATGATCATGGTCACCCACGAGATGAGCTTTGCGCGCAAGGTGTCGAACCAGGTGCTGTTCCTGCACAAGGGCCTGGTGGAAGAGCAAGGCACGCCCGAAGATGTGTTGGGCAACCCGAAGAGCGAGCGCCTGCAGCAATTTCTGAGCGGTAACTTGAAGTAAACCTTTGCGACGCCTGGAGGGTCTCTGACATAGAGCCTCCAGAGCGTCAGCTGCCGAATGGCAAAACCCCTCGATTTCGCCAAAACATGGTTTGCCACCAAGGGCTGGAAGCCGTTCGCCTTTCAAAAAGCCGTGTGGGCGGCGGTTAAAGACGGCCAATCAGGCCTGCTGCACGCCAGCACCGGCGCGGGTAAAACCTATGCGCTGTGGTTTGCCGCCCTCAACCGCTTCGCCGTCACTCGCCCGCCCGCCACCGGTAAACGCAAAGCGCCCGCTGAGCCACTGACGGTGTTGTGGATCACGCCCATGCGCGCCTTGGCCGCCGACACGGCGCGCGCCCTGGAGGCGCCACTGGCGGCACTGGAGATTCCATGGAGTGTCGGCCTGCGTACCGGCGACACCAGCAGCAGCGAACGCGCGCGCCAAACCCGGCGTCAGCCCACCGCGCTGGTGACCACCCCGGAAAGCCTGACATTGATGCTTGCGCGTGCCGACAGTGAGACCAGCCTGGCGCACCTGCGCATGGTGATCGTGGATGAGTGGCACGAACTGATCGGCAACAAGCGTGGCGTGCAACTGCAACTGGCGTTGGCGCGCTTGCGGCGCTGGCATCCGGATTTGATGGTGTGGGGGATTTCCGCGACCTTGGGCAATCAGTCCCACGCCCTTGAGGTTCTGGTCCCACAAGGCGGTGGGATCAATGTGCAGGGGCAGACGGCTAAAGAACTGAAGGTCGACACCTTGTTACCGCCCACCACCGAGCGATTTCCCTGGGCTGGGCATATCGGCTTGAAGATGCTCCCGCAGGTGGTGGCCGAAGTGGACGCCAGCAGCAGTTGCCTGGTGTTTACCAATACGCGGGCACAGTCGGAGATCTGGTACCAGGCGTTGCTGGAGGCGCGTCCGGACTGGGCCGGCGTGATTGCCCTGCACCATGGCTCGCTGTCGCGTGAAACACGCGACTGGGTGGAGCGCGCCCTGAAAGACGGCCAGCTCAAGGCCGTGGTGTGTACCTCGAGCCTGGACCTGGGTGTGGATTTCCTGCCGGTGGAGCGCGTGCTGCAAATCGGCTCGGCCAAAGGCGTGGCGCGCCTGATGCAGCGCGCCGGCCGCTCTGGTCATGCGCCAGGCAGGCCATCACGGGTGACGTTGGTGCCAACCCATAGCCTGGAACTGGTGGAAGCCGCCGCCGCCCAGGACGCGATAGCGCAGCGGCGCATCGAAGCTCGCGAATCGCCCTACAAGCCATTGGATGTGCTCGTACAACACTTGGTGAGCATGGCCCTGGGCGGTGGTTTTACCCCGGATGCGCTGTTGGCGGAGGTGCGTGATGCCTGGGCTTATCGTGACCTTACTGACGCCGACTGGGCCTGGGCGCTGGGGTTTGTGCGCCATGGCGGCCTGTCGTTGACGGCCTATCCGGATTACCGCCGAGTGGAACCCGACGAGCATGGCGTGTGGCGCGTGCCGGATGCACGCCTGGCGCGGCGTCATCGCATGAGCGTGGGCACTATCGTCAGCGATGCGAGTATCCAGTTGAAATTCTGGAGCAAGGGCGGCGGCGGCAAGAATCTGGGCAGTGTCGAGGAAGGTTTTATCGCCCGGCTCAAGCCTGGCGACGGTTTTTTGTTTGCAGGGCGTTTGCTGGAGTTGGTGCGAGTGGAAAACATGACCGCGTACGTACGGCGCAGCACCGCGAAAAAGGCGGCCGTGCCGCGCTGGAATGGTGGGCGCATGCCGCTATCCAATGAATTGGCGCAGGCGGTGGTCGAGCGCTTTGATGCAGCCGCCCACGGGCACTTCGATGGCCCGGAGATGCGGGCGGTGCAACCTCTGTTACAAACCCAGTTGCGCTGGTCTGGCCTGCCGACACGTGCGTACTTGCTGGCGGAAGCCCTGAAGTCGCGGGAAGGCTGGCACCTGTTTCTCTACCCGTTCGCCGGTCGCCAGGTGCATCTGGGGCTGGCGAGCCTGCTGGCGTGGCGGGTCAGCCAAGGCCAGCCGGTGACCTTTTCGATTGCGGTGAATGATTACGGGCTGGAACTATTGAGCGCTACGCCGGTGGACTGGCCGGTTGTGTTGAATCAAGCGTTGCTAAGCCCAACGAACTTACTGTTGGACGTGGCGGCCAGCTTGAATGCCGGTGAGCTGGCGCTGCGCCGCTTTCGCGAAATCGCCCGCATCGCCGGGCTGGTGTTTGCCGGTTACCCTGGCGCGCCGAAAAGCACACGGCAGGTGCAGGCTTCCAGCGGCTTGTTCTTTGAGGTGTTCAAACAATACGACCCAGAGAACCTTTTGCTGACCCAGGCCGGAGAAGAAGTCCTGCGTGATGAGTTGGATATTCGTCGGTTGGAAGAGACATTGCGTCATTTGTCGGCGCTGAAACTCGACCTGCACATGATCGAACGGCCGACGCCGCTGGCTTTTCCACTGCTGGTTGAGCGAATGCGCGAGAGCATGAGTTCGGAGAAGCTGTCCGAGCGTATTGCACGCATGGTCAAGGACCTGGAAAAAGTCGCGGATACCGGGAAACGTTGATGCATTATTCGCTGACGCTTGAGGGTGAGGAGTTGTGGCTGCTGGCGGAAAAGGCGATTTACTGGCCCGCCCGCCAGTGCCTGCTGATCGCCGATGCGCATTTTGGCAAGGCCTCGGCGTATCGCAGCCTCGGGCAACCGGTGCCGCAGGGCACCACTACCGACAACCTGCAGCGCCTGGACCGCCTGTTATCGGCCCTGCCGTGCGCGCAGGTGATCTTTCTCGGTGACTTCCTGCACGGCCCGGGTTCGCACGCCAGCGGCACCCTGAGCGCCTTGAGAACCTGGCGCGAGCGCAATCACGCACTGAACCTGACCTTAGTTCGCGGTAATCACGATAAACGCGCTGGCGACCCGCCTGCCGACTTGAGGATTGAAGTGGTGGCCGAGCCGCTATTGATGGGGCCGTTTGCATTGCAGCATGAGCCGGATGCCCATCCCAGCCAGCATGTGCTGGCCGGGCATGTGCATCCTGTGTACCGGTTGCGCGGCAAAGGTCGGCAGAGTTTGCGTTTGCCGTGCTTCCAGATCGGCTCGAAGATCAGCTTGCTGCCGGCATTCGGAGCTTTTACCGGCGGTTACTCCGTAGAGAAAAGCGACGATCGGCAAGTATTTGTGATCGGCGATCAAGACGTATGGCCGGTGTGCTGAAGCGCCAGCCATGTCTTTTGATAAGTCAGGCGACAGGCGCGGGAGGCGGCTCATCGGGAAGGACTGGCTCACCGGGCTCGGTGGGCTGCTGCGGCCAATCTTCGTCAGGTTGGCCAGGGATGCCACCCGCATACGCTGGGTCGGCCATCAGGGACCAGGCCAGAACACCAATCTGGTTGGGTTCAAGCCGGGCGAGTTCGGCGCTGATTCGCGGGTCGATCTTCATAAAGTACTCCTCAAGCGTGGCTCGGCGCGTTTTGCACGCACCGAGGCAGTACACCCAATAGAGTCACTTCACGCAGACTAATTCCCTTTGCGTGTAAGACCTTTCGATCAAGCGCGTGGGAGAGTTACGCCACGCTGGCCCTGATACTTGCCGGCGCGGTCTTTATAGGACACTTCACAGGCTTCGTCGGACTGCAGGAACAGCATCTGCGCCACGCCTTCGTTGGCGTAGATCTTTGCCGGCAAGGTGGTGGTGTTGGAGAACTCCAGGGTCACGTGGCCTTCCCACTCCGGCTCAAGCGGCGTCACGTTAACGATGATGCCGCAGCGCGCGTAGGTGCTTTTACCCAGGCAGATGGTCAACACGTCACGTGGAATACGGAAGAACTCCACGGTGCGCGCCAGGGCAAAGGAGTTTGGCGGAATGATGCACACGTCGCTTTTAACGTCGACGAAGCTCTTTTCGTCGAAGTTTTTCGGATCGACGATCGCCGAGTTGATGTTGGTGAACACCTTGAATTCATCGGCACAGCGTACGTCGTAGCCGTAGCTGGAAACACCGTAGGAAATCACGGGAGCCGCGCCTTCGCCACGGATCTGGCGTTCAACGAAAGGTTCGATCATGCCGTGTTCTTGCGCCATGCGGCGAATCCACTTGTCCGATTTGATGCTCATGGCGGGTGTCCTGAATAGCGAGGTGGAAAAATTCTGTTGGGCATCTTACCGGGGCTGGCCCTGGGGTTCAAAGGGCGCAGGGCATTTGTTGATGAATGTGCAGCCGTCTATAAGCGGCAGCCAGCGGGGCCGGGCCCCACATTACAGTGCCAGGCGACTGTAAATACCACCGCCAGTCACGAAAATAGAGAAACCTTCGGAAATACCATTGGCACGTCCCGGAAAAAGGGTTAAGGTGGCGCCACTGTGCTGCTTGTGTCACTGAGAATCTCTACACGATATGTTGAATTTCGATCCAACCATCTCCAAGAATTTTTCCTGCTCTTTGCACTCAGTCTCGGCCAGGGCTTTTCCTGAGTCGCAGTTAACTTTGTCCAAGGAGATACACCATGTCTAATCGCCAAACTGGTACCGTTAAGTGGTTCAACGATGAAAAAGGCTTCGGCTTCATCACTCCACAATCCGGTGACGACCTGTTCGTTCACTTCAAAGCTATCCAATCCGACGGCTTCAAAAGCCTGAAAGAAGGCCAACAGGTTTCTTTCATCGCTACCCGCGGTCAGAAAGGCATGCAAGCTGAAGAAGTTCAAGTTATCTAACTTGTACTGACTTAGTCGAAAAAACCCCGCCTTTAAAAGCGGGGTTTTTTTATGCCTGGGATTTAGTCCCGGCACCCAGGTAATACCAGGCACAAAAAAATGTGGGAGCGAGCTTTATGTGGGAGCTGGCTTGCCTGCGATACTGACACCTCGGTGTATCAGGTACACCGAGGTGATGCTATCGCAGGCAAGCCAGCTCCCACACAAGCCCGCTCCCACATTTTGTACTGCGTCTTTATTGGAACAACGACTCACTCGACAAGCCGTTCTTCTCGAGGATCTCACGCAAGCGCTTGAGGCCCTCCACCTGAATCTGCCGCACCCGCTCACGGGTCAAGCCGATCTCCAGGCCTACATCCTCCAGGGTGCTGCTCTCATGGCCGCGCAAGCCGAAACGGCGAATCACCACCTCGCGCTGCTTGTCCGTGAGTTCGGACAGCCACTGGTCAATGCTTTGGGAAAGATCATCGTCCTGCAACAGCTCACAAGGATCTGTCGGGCGATCATCTGTCAGGGTGTCCAGCAGGGTTTTATCCGAATCCGGACCCAGCGAGACATCGACCGAAGACACGCGCTCGTTCAAGCCGAGCATGCGTTTAACCTCGCCCACTGGCTTTTCCAGCAGGTTGGCGATTTCCTCAGGCGAAGGTTCATGATCGAGTTTTTGTGTCAGCTCACGTGCCGCCCGCAGGTAGACGTTGAGCTCCTTGACCACATGGATCGGCAACCGGATCGTACGGGTCTGATTCATGATCGCCCGTTCGATGGTCTGGCGAATCCACCAGGTGGCATAGGTAGAGAAGCGGAAGCCCCGCTCAGGGTCGAACTTCTCCACTGCCCGGATCAAGCCCAGGTTGCCCTCCTCGATCAGGTCCAACAGCGACAGGCCACGATTGACGTAGCGTCGGGCGATTTTCACCACCAGCCGCAAGTTACTTTCAATCATGCGCTTGCGCCCAGCCGGATCGCCCTTTTGCGACAAGCGCGCAAAATGGACTTCTTCTTCGGGAGTCAGCAAAGGGGAAAAGCCAATTTCATTGAGGTACAACTGCGTAGCGTCGAGCGCCCGCGTGTAGTCAATGTACTTGTGCTGCTTTAACGCGGTGGCGTTTTTGGATTTGGTGCGAACTGAAGGTTTAGCAGCTCCTTCATCATTCGACATCGATTCCTTTTCGGTGAGGATCTCCATTTCAAGGAGAACCTCATCGTCGATGTCAAACTCCGGCGCTTCTTTACTGAGAGCCATTGTTATAGTCCTTTGGTGAGTTCGACCTCAAGCTCAAGCGACGCCTTTATCCTTGGCAACGCTGGAGCCTGTTCCTTCTACGTGAGGGAACAGGCTGTGCAACACATCAACGACGGGGTAGGAATTGCAGCGGATCTACAGGCTTCCCTTGGCGGCGAATCTCAAAGTGCAGTTTCACCCGGTCTGTACCAGTTGACCCCATTTCGGCAATTGTCTGTCCGACTTTGACCTGCTGCCCCTCCCGAACCAACAGCCTGCGGTTATGACCGTAGGCACTGACGTAGGTATCGCTGTGTTTGATGATGACCAGCTCGCCGTAGCCCCGTAAACCACTCCCGGCGTAAACCACTGTCCCATCAGACGCAGCTAAAACAGGCTGTCCCAAATCCCCGGCGATATCAATGCCTTTATTCAAACTACCGTTTGAAGAGAATTTTCCAATCAGCACCCCGTTTGAAGGCCATCCCCAACCGGTCGGCGCCGGCCCGGCAGGTGGCAACGGCGTGGCTGCCGGCTTGCTCGCAACCGTAGGCGCAGCGGTGCCTGCAGGCCTGGTGATGATTGTGGTTTTGCTTGAGGACGAGGCCGAAGATCCGGACTTTGTCACAACTGCCGTAGATGCCGAACCGGTACGCCCATCGAAACGGATGGTTTGCCCGGGATGTATCGTATACGGCACAGGAATATTGTTACGAGCTGCGAGCGCCTTGTAATCCCAGCCGTAACGGAAGGCGATTGAGAACATCGTGTCCCCCTTTCGCACTACATATTGCCCGGTGGTGACTGTCGGTTTTTGCGGCACGGCGCTGGCACCGTTTCGGTCGACAACCCGAGCGCCGCTGGACGGAGAGCTTGAGCAACCCACCAACAAGGAACTCAAGACAAGGCCAAGCACCAGTCGCTGAAAACTTGTTTTACTCATACGCTGCGCTAGACCTGTGAGACTCACCCGCCGCTCCCTTTGTGCTGGCCGAACATGAATGCCTGTATCAGGCTTGAAATATGTCGCAAGTATAACTGGGCATTGGCTTTTTACCGGTACACGACTGAAACGAAAAATTCATCGCGTTTAAACCCGGCTTCCAATCATGTTGACTCAATAAGCCCCGCCGTAAGACACATCCCCATCAACAGAATTCACTGTTTGCAAAGAAATGATCAGGCCAGCGGGCCATTGAGCAGCGGAACGAAGCGCACAGCACCCAGTACATGCCGGGAAAAGCCTTCGTCCTCGCGAATAATGAGCATCAATTGTTGCACTTCGCCAGAGCCCACCGGGATGACCAAGCGCCCGCCAGGGGCGAGCTGATCGAGCAACGCCTGGGGCACATCGGTGGCGACCGCCGTGACGATAATGCCGTTATACGGCGCCAGCGCCGGCCAGCCTTCCCAACCGTCGCCCCAACGGAACACCACGTTGCGCAGGTTGAGCTCCACCAGGCGCTCCTTGGCGCGGTCCTGCAGGACCTTGATGCGCTCCACCGAGAACACCCGTTCCACCAGCTGCGAGAGCACGGCGGTCTGGTAACCCGAACCGGTGCCGATCTCCAGCACCTTGTCCAACGGCCCCGCCGCCAGCAGCAGTTCACTCATGCGCGCGACCATATAAGGTTGCGAGATGGTCTGGTTATGGCCGATTGGCAACGCAGTGTCTTCATAGGCACGATGCGCCAGCGCCTCATCCACGAACAGATGCCGAGGCGTGCGCCGGATGACTTCCAGCACCTGGGCGTTGGACAGGCCTTCTTCATACAGACGCTGGATCAAACGCTCGCGGGTACGCTGGGAGGTCATCCCGATACCACGACGCAACAGGTCGTCTTGTTCACGCGCCATTAACGCAACCCCTCAAGCCAGCCATCCAGACTACTGAAGGCATCACTGAAGGTGCGATCGAGCTGCAACGGGGTAATCGAAACATAACCTTGCATCACCGCATGAAAGTCGGTGCCGGGGCCGCCGTCTTCGGCATCGCCGGCGGCGGCAATCCAGTAACCTTCCTTGCCACGCGGGTCGACCACCTTCAACGGTGCTGCCGCACGAGCGCGATGGCCCAGGCGCGTCAGCTGGATGCCGCGGATATGGTCGAGGGGCAAATTGGGGATATTAACGTTGAGCACCGTGCGCGGTGGCAAGTCCAGCGAGCCGTGGGCCTCCACCAGCTTGCGGGCGAAATACGCCGCCGTCGCCAGGTTATCCAGTTGCCGTGAGGCAAACGAAAAAGCGAATGAGGTGCGCCCCAGGAAACGCCCTTCAAGGGCCGCCGCCACGGTGCCGGAATACAGCACATCATCGCCCAGGTTGGCGCCCAGGTTGATGCCCGACACCACCAGATCCGGCTCCTGGTCCAACAAGCTGTTGATTGCCAGGTGCACGCAGTCGGTGGGGGTGCCGTTCACGCTGATAAAGCCATTGGCCAGAACCTGCGGGTGCAGCGGACGGTCGAGCGTCAGCGAACTGCTGGCGCCGCTCTTGTCCTGGTCCGGGGCAACCACCACACACTCGGCGTAATCCTGCAGCGCAGCATAAAGCGCGGCAAGACCGGGTGCGGTGGCACCGTCATCGTTTGATATCAGAATACGCATGGGTTGTCCGTCGGCCCCACCGGCACCAGATCAACAAGCTCGCGCACCAACACAGTGGCGAAGCATCCGGCCGGCAGGACGAATTCCAATTGCAGAATGTCAGGACCGGGATAATGCCACGTCAACCCGCCAATGGGCAGTCGCAGAATGCGACGTTCCTGGCTCATGCCGGCGTTCACCAGCCAATCGCGCAGCTCTGGCTCGCTCGCGGCAATGGTTTGCTCAAGCGTGTGGGTCGCGCCGCCGGCCGGTGAATCACCCTCGCCCCACTGTGGGCCGGTGGGGTGCAGATCCAGAATCGCCAGGCGCGGGTCGCTGCATTCAGCCTCACCCGCCGGAAAAAAACTGCGACTGTCGGTAAACGCCAGCAGGTCACCGACCTGGGCACGTTGCCAGGAGCCGTCCGCGACCCGCGCCGCCAACACTTTGTTAAACAGAAAGCTGCGCGCGGTCGACAGCAGCCGCGAACGCACATTGCGCTGCTCGGGCAACGCCTTGCGTGCCGCCCACTCACGGGCATCCACCACGTTGCCGCCGTTATGCCCGAAACGCTGGGCACCGAAGTAGTTCGGGATGCCGTGCTGGGCGATCAGTTGCAAGCGTGCGTCGATGGCGGCGGTATCGCCGGCCAATTGCGTCAGGCGCAGGGTAAAGCCGTTGGCCGAATGCGCGCCGCGTTGCAGCTTGCGCTTGTGGCGGCCCATTTTGAGGATCTTGAGGGTGTCGTTTTCGGCCCCGCTCATGTCCGGGTCGGCCTTGCCCGGCAGTTGCACGCTGAACCACTGACGGGTCAACGCCTGACGGTCCTTGAGCCCGGCATAGCTGACGGTGCGCAAGGGCACGCCAGCAGCCTTGGCGATACGGCGCGCAGCCTCTTCGGTATTCAGGCCGCGCTTTTCTACCCACAGCCACAGGTGCTCACCGTCGCCGCTCAGGGGAATGTCCAGCACTTCGTCGACCTGGAAGTCTTCAGCCGTTGCCTTCAAAACCGCGCTGCCCAAGGCCTCGCCATAGGCACGCGGGCCCAGCAATTGCAGATCATTCATGCGCGCAGCAACAAGGCGACGGAGTGCACCGCGATGCCTTCTTCCCGGCCGGTAAACCCGAGCTTTTCGGTGGTGGTGGCTTTCACGTTGACTTGATCCAATTCAATTTGCAGGTCGGCGGCAATCAGCGCGCGCATCGATTCGATGTGGGGTGCCATTTTCGGCGCCTGGGCCACGATGGTGTTGTCGACGTTGCCGACCTTCCAGCCCTTGGCATGGATCAGGCCGACCACGTGGCGCAGCAAGACACGGCTGTCCGCGCCCTTGAAGGTCGGGTCGGTGTCTGGAAAGTGCTTGCCGATATCGCCCAACGCAGCCGCGCCGAGCAAGGCATCGCTCAAGGCATGCAGCACAACGTCGCCGTCGGAATGAGCCAGCAACCCATGGTGGTGTGCAATGCGCACGCCGCCCAAGGTGATGAAATCGCCTTCAGCGAAACGGTGCACATCGTAGCCGTGGCCAATACGCATAAAAAAACGCCCCGATTTAATTCAGGGCGTGATTCTACCTACTTTTGCCTCACATTAACCGAGCAAAGCACGACCATGATGTCGCAAATGATCTTCGATGAAGCTGGCGATAAAGAAGTAACTGTGGTCATAACCCGGCTGCAGGCGCAGTTCAAGCGGATGGTTGGCAGCCTTGGCCGCTTGCTGCAACGCCTCAGGCTTAAGCTGCACGGCAAGGAAATCGTCGCGATCGCCCTGATCCACCAGCAGCGGCAGTTTTTCCGAGGCTTCGCTGATCAGCACGCAGGCATCCCACTCGCGCCATTTGGAGCGCTCTTCGCCCAGGTAACGGGAGAAAGCTTTCTGGCCCCACGGGCAATCCATCGGATTGTTGATCGGCGAAAACGCCGACACCGATTGGTAACGCCCCGGGTTGCGCAAGGCACACACCAGCGCACCGTGACCGCCCATGGAGTGGCCGCTGATGCCGCGCTTGTCTGAAGCCGGGAAATGCGCTTCAACCAAGGCAGGCAATTCCTGCACGACATAATCATGCATCCGATAGTGCTTGGCCCACGGTTCCTGCGTGGCATTCAGGTAGAAGCCGGCACCCAGGCCAAAATCCCAGGCGTTGTCCGGGTCGCCCGGCACACCCGGCCCACGCGGGCTGGTGTCCGGCGCGACAATGATCAACCCAAGCTCGGCGGCCATGCGCTGGGCGCCGGCCTTTTGCATGAAGTTCTCATCGGTGCAGGTAAGCCCCGACAGCCAGTACAGCACTGGCAACTTGCCGCCCTGCTCCGCTTGCGGCGGCAGGTAGACGGCGAAAGTCATGTCGCAACCGAGCACATCGGAATGGTGCTTGTAGCGTTTATGCCAGCCACCGAAGCTCTTCTGGCACGACAGGTTTTCCAGGTTCATGGCCGACCTCAGAAGTGGATGACGGTACGAATGCTCTTGCCTTCATGCATCAGATCAAACGCTTTGTTGATGTCTTCCAGGCCCATGGTGTGAGTGATAAAGGTGTCCAGCGGGATTTCGCCGGTCTGGGCCATTTCCACATAGCTTGGCAATTCGGTACGACCGCGCACACCGCCGAACGCCGAACCGCGCCAGACGCGCCCCGTCACCAGTTGAAATGGGCGGGTGGAGATTTCCTGGCCGGCACCGGCCACACCGATGATGACCGACTCGCCCCAACCTTTGTGGCAGCACTCGAGGGCGGCGCGCATCAGTTGTACGTTGCCGATGCACTCGAAGGAGAAGTCCACGCCGCCGTCGGTCAAGTCGACGATCACGTCCTGGATCGGGCGGTCATAGTCTTTCGGGTTAATACAGTCGGTGGCGCCCAGTTGCTTGGCGATTTCGAACTTGGCCGGGTTGATGTCGATGGCAATGATGCGACCGGCCTTGGCTTTCACCGCGCCAATCACCGCCGACAGGCCGATGCCGCCGAGGCCGAAGATGGCCACGGTGTCGCCCGGCTTGACCTTGGCAGTGTTGATCACTGCACCAATGCCGGTGGTGACGCCGCAGCCCAGCAGGCAGACTTTTTCCAGCGGCGCTTCTTTAGGGATCTTGGCCACGGAGATTTCCGGCAACACGGTGTACTCGGAGAAGGTCGAGGTGCCCATGTAGTGGAAAATCGGCTGGCCCTTGTAGGAGAAACGCGTGGTGCCGTCGGGCATCAGGCCTTTGCCCTGGGTGGAGCGAATGGCCTGGCACAGGTTGGTCTTGCCCGACAGGCAGAATTTGCACTTGCCGCATTCCGGGGTGTACAGCGGGATCACGTGGTCGCCAACCGCTACCGAGGTCACGCCTTCGCCGATCGCTTCAACCACCGCACCGCCTTCGTGGCCGAGGATCGACGGGAAGATGCCTTCCGGGTCGGCGCCCGACAAGGTGTAGGCGTCGGTATGGCACACGCCGGACGCAACCACACGCAACAGCACCTCGCCGGCCTTGGGCATGGCGACATCCACTTCAACGATCTCAAGGGGCTTTTTAGCTTCAAAGGCTACGGCGGCGCGGGACTTGATCATCCGGGTTTCTCCAGGGAGTTAAAAACTGAGGCAGTGAGTGTAAAACATGGCTCACTGATGAATAATCCAGGCAAAAGCAAAACATTATTGCTGCACAGGGACAATCAACATGCTGGAAAACCGCTGGGAAGGCATAGATGAGTTCGTCGCCGTGGCTGAATGCAGCCAGTTCACCGCGGCGGCCGAGCGGCTTGGCGTGTCTTCATCGCATATCAGCCGGCAGGTGGCGCGCCTGGAAGAACGGCTGCAAACGCGCTTGCTGTATCGCAGTACGCGCAAGGTGACGCTCACCGAAGCTGGCCAGACCTTTCTGCAACATTGCCAGCGCTTGCAAGATGGTCGTGAAGAAGCGTTGCGCGCGGTGGGCGACCTCACCAGCGAACCCAAGGGCATGTTGCGCATGACCTGCGCGGTGGCTTACGGCGAGCGCTTCATCGTGCCGTTGGTCACGCGGTTCATGGGGCTGTACCCGCAGTTGCGCGTGGATATCGAATTGAGTAATCGCCAGTTGGACCTGGTGCACGAGGGGCTGGACCTGGCGATTCGCCTGGGGCGCTTGCAAGACTCACGCATGGTCGCCAGCCGCCTGGCACCTCGGCGCATGTACCTGTGCGCATCGCCGTCCTACTTAGCGCGGTATGGTCGGCCACATAGTTTGTCGGAATTGAGTCGGCATAACTGTCTGATCGGCAGCTCGGATATCTGGCAACTGGCTCAGGATGGCCGGGAATTTTCCCAGCGAGTGCAGGGAAACTGGCGCTGTAACAGTGGGCAGGCGGTACTGGATGCGGCGCTGCAAGGGGTTGGGTTGTGCCAACTGCCGGATTATTACGTGCTGGAACATTTGCACACTGGCGCGCTGGTGTCGTTGCTGGAGGCGCATCAGCCGCCGAATACGGCGGTGTGGGCGTTGTATCCGCAGCAGCGGCATTTGTCGCCGAAGGTCAGGAAGCTGGTGGACTTTTTGAAGGCTGGGTTGGCTGAAAGGCCGGAGTACTGTGGCTGATTATTCGGCGCCTTTACCGGCCTCATCGCGGGCAAGCCCGGCTCCCACAGGGGAATGCATTTCAAAGGTGGGAGCTGGCTTGCCTGCGATGAAGTCGACACGGTTTAACTGACTACCTGCGGTTAGCCCACCGTAACCTGAGCCATTCAAGATCCTCTGGCCGGGTCACCTTGATGTTGTCCGCACGCCCCTCGATCAAGCGCGGCGCTTGACCGGACCATTCCATGGCCGAGGCTTCATCAGTGATCACCGCATCGGCCACCAGGCTATCGGCCAAGGCACGATGCAACGCACCCAGACGAAACATCTGCGGCGTATACGCCTGCCAGATCAGGCTGCGGTCGACGGTTTCAACCACACGTCCATGTTTGTCGACGCGCTTGAGGGTGTCGCGCGCCGGCACCGCCAGCAGGCCGCCGATCGGATCATCCGCCAGTTCAGCCAGGAGTTTGTCGAGGTCATCACGGCTCAGGTTTGGCCGCGCGGCATCGTGCACCAGCACCCAATCATCATCACTGGCGCCCAGGGCATTGAGTTGCAACAGCGCATTGAGCACCGAGCCCGAGCGCTCGTCGCCGCCGTCCGCACGCACGATGCGAGGGTCGTTGGCACACGGCAGGTTTGGCCAATAGGGATCATCGACAGCAAGGCTGACCACCAGCCCCTTGAGGCCTGGATGGTCGAGAAAACAGCCAAGGCTGTGTTCCAGAATAGTGCGCCCGCCCAGTTGCAGATACTGCTTGGGACGGTCCGCAGCCATACGGGCACCGACGCCCGCGGCAGGAATCACGGCCCAGAAGGCCGGTAAATCGTTACTCATTGGGCCAACTGGTAGAGGGTTTCACCCTCCTTGACCATGCCCAACTCATGGCGAGCCCGCTCTTCAACGGTCTCCGTACCTTTTTTCAGCTCAAGCACTTCGGCATCGAGGACGCGGTTGCGCTCCAGCAGACGTTCGTTTTCGGCATGCTGGTCGGCAATCTGCTGGGTCAACTCTTTTACCTGCGCAAAGCTGCCATTACCCACCCATAGGCGGTATTGCAGGCCAGCCAGCAACAAGAGCAAGACGAGGAACAACCAATTGGGACTGCGCATCGAAATCCGGGTATCCAGTAAAAAAAGACAGCCATGCAAAACTTCTACAGCAACTGATAGCACGAAGCCTGGAAGACCCAGGCTTGTGCTTGATAGCCATCAGATTAGCGCCGAAATACACACTGTCGTGAACTTTCCGACACAATCCTTAGACTTTTACCACTTAACAATCAGCCGCGAAACTCGCTACGACCGTTGTACTTGGCTTTACCCGCCAGTTGCTCTTCGATACGCAGCAATTGGTTGTACTTGGACACACGATCGGAACGGCACAGGGAGCCGGTCTTGATCTGGCCTGCCGAAGTGCCCACAGCCAAGTCGGCAATGGTCGAATCTTCGGTTTCGCCGGAGCGGTGCGAGATCACGGCAGTGTAGCCCGCAGCCTTGGCCATCTGGATGGCTTCCAGGGTTTCGGTCAGGGTGCCGATCTGGTTGAACTTGATCAGGATCGAGTTGGCGATCTTTTTATCGATGCCTTCTTTCAGGATCTTGGTGTTGGTGACGAACAGGTCGTCGCCCACCAGCTGGATTTTCTCGCCGATCTTGTCGGTGAGGACTTTCCAGCCATCCCAGTCGGACTCGTCCAGGCCGTCTTCGATCGAGATGATCGGGTAGCGCTCGGTGAGGCCTTTGAGGTAATCAGCAAAACCTTCCGACGTAAACACGTGGCCTTCGCCGGACAGGTTGTACTTGCCGTCTTCGTAGAATTCGCTGGCCGCGCAGTCCAGGGCCAGGGTCACGTCGGTGCCCAGCTTGTAGCCAGCGTTGGCCACAGCTTCGGAGATGACTTTGAGTGCATCTTCGTTGGACGCCAGGTTCGGTGCAAAGCCACCTTCGTCACCCACCGCAGTGCTAAGGCCACGGGCCTTCAGCACAGCCTTGAGGTGATGGAAAATCTCGGTGCCCATGCGCAGGCCTTCGGAGAAGGTCTTGGCGCCAACCGGCTGCACCATGAATTCCTGGATGTCGACGTTGTTATCGGCGTGCTCGCCACCGTTGATGATGTTCATCATCGGCACCGGCATCGAGTAAACACCCGGGGTACCGTTCAGGTTGGCGATGTGTGCGTACAGCGGCAGGTCCTGGTCCTGCGCAGCCGCCTTGGCAGCGGCCAGGGACACGGCGAGGATGGCGTTGGCGCCCAGGCTGCCTTTGTTGTCGGTGCCGTCGAGCTTGATCATCGCGTGGTCCAGGGCTTTCTGGTCCAGCGGGTCTTTGCCCAGCAACAGGTCACGGATCGGGCCGTTGATGTTGGCTACAGCTTTGAGTACACCTTTGCCCAGGTAACGGCTCTTGTCGCCATCACGCAGTTCCAGCGCTTCGCGCGAACCGGTAGACGCACCGGACGGCGCGCAAGCGCTGCCGATGATGCCGTTATCGAGAAGCACGTCGGCTTCGACGGTGGGGTTGCCACGGGAGTCGAGAACTTCACGACCTTTGATGTCGACGATTTTTGCCATTGTTGTAAACACTCCAAAGTTGACGAAAACGACGCAGCTGTAGGAAATCTTTTGACCGACCGCAAGGGTGGAACAACAGGGCAGACTTGCAGGCGACAAGGCTCAGGCCCGCAGGCCTGAGCGTTTAGCGTGGGATACTTTACCGGAGAAACGCGGCTTACGCGGTCTCTACCGTCGGAAAACTCTTGACCAGTTCGTCCAACTGCTTCAACTGGGCCAAAAACGGCTCCAGCTTGTCCAGGCGCAGGGCGCAAGGGCCGTCGCACTTGGCGTTGTCCGGGTCCGGGTGAGCTTCCAGGAACAGGCCCGCCAGCGACTGGCTGATGCCCGCCTTGGCCAGGTCCAGCACCTGGGCACGTCGCCCGCCAGCAGAATCGGCGCGACCACCGGGCATTTGCAGCGCGTGGGTCACGTCGAAGAATACCGGGTATTCGAACTGTTTCATGATGCCGAAACCGAGCATGTCCACCACGAGGTTGTTGTAGCCGAAGCTCGAACCACGCTCGCAGAGGATCAACTGGTCGTTACCCGCTTCCACGCACTTGTTCAGGATGTGTTTCATTTCCTGAGGCGCGAGGAACTGGGCTTTTTTGATATTGATCACAGCGCCGGTCTTGGCCATCGCAACGACCAGATCGGTCTGGCGCGACAGGAAGGCCGGCAACTGGATGATGTCGCACACCTCGGCGACCACGGCAGCCTGTTCAGGCTCGTGGACGTCGGTGATGATCGGCACGCCAAAGGCTTGCTTGATGTCCTGGAAGATCCGCATGCCTTCTTCAAGGCCGGGGCCACGATAGGAGGTCACGGACGAACGGTTGGCCTTGTCGAAGCTGGCCTTGAACACGTAAGGGATACCGAGTTTCTCGGTCACTTTTACGTACTCTTCACAGACCTGCATCGCCATGTCGCGGCTTTCCAGCACGTTCATGCCGCCGAACAGCACCATGGGCTTGTCGTTGGCAATCTCGATGTCGCCTACGCGAATGATCTTCTGGGCCATCAGGTTTACGCCTTCTTCTGATGTTGCGTCAGTGCTGCTTTAACGAAACCGCTGAACAACGGGTGACCATCGCGCGGCGTCGAGGTGAACTCAGGGTGGAACTGGCAGGCCACGAACCACGGATGATCCGGCGCCTCGACCACTTCAACCAGCTTGCCATCACCGGAGCGACCAGAGATTTTCAGGCCGGCTTCTTTGATCTGCGGCAGCAGGTTGTTGTTCACTTCGTAGCGGTGACGATGACGCTCGACGATCACGTCCTTGCCGTAGCAGTCGTGAACCAGCGAGCCCGGCTCCAGCAGGCAGTCCTGTGCGCCAAGGCGCATGGTGCCGCCCAGGTCGGAGGTTTCGGTACGGGTTTCAACGGCGCCGGTGGCGTCTTCCCACTCGGTGATCAGGCCCACGACCGGGTGGCCGCTGGTGTGATCGAACTCGGTGGAGTTGGCGTCTTTCCAGCCCAGCACGTTACGGGCGAACTCGATAACGGCCACTTGCATGCCCAGGCAGATACCCAGGTACGGCACTTTGTTTTCACGAGCGTATTGAACCGCGGTGATCTTGCCTTCCACGCCACGCAGGCCGAAACCGCCGGGTACGAGGATCGCGTCAACACCTTCGAGCAGTGCAGTGCCCTGGTTCTCGATGTCTTCGGAATCAATGTAGCGCAGGTTGACCTTGGTACGGTTGCTGATTCCCGCGTGGCTCATCGCTTCGATCAGCGACTTGTACGCATCCAGCAGTTCCATGTACTTGCCGACCATGGCGATGGTGACTTCGTGCTCAGGGTTGAGCTTGGCGTCAACCACGGCTTCCCACTCGGACAGGTCTGCACCATTGCACTGCAGGCCGAAACGCTCGACCACAAAATCGTCCAGGCCTTGCGAGTGCAGGATGCCCGGGATCTTGTAGATGGTGTCGGCGTCTTCCAGCGCGATGACCGCACGTTCTTCAACGTTGGTGAATTGCGCGATCTTGCGACGCGAGGAAATGTCGATCGGGTGATCGGAGCGGCACACCAGCACGTCCGGCTGCAGGCCAATCGAACGCAGCTCTTTTACCGAGTGCTGGGTTGGCTTGGTCTTGGTCTCGCCGGCGGTGGCGATGTACGGCACCAACGTGAGGTGCATCAGCATCGCGCGCTTGGCGCCGACTTCGAAACGCAACTGGCGGATGGCTTCGAGGAACGGTTGGGATTCGATGTCACCCACGGTGCCACCGATCTCGACCATTGCCACGTCGGCATCGCCTGCACCCTTGATGATGCGGCGTTTGATTTCGTCGGTAATGTGCGGAATCACCTGGATGGTTGCACCCAGGTAGTCACCACGGCGCTCTTTGCGCAGCACGTGCTCGTAGACACGACCGGTGGTGAAGTTGTTGTTCTGGGTCATGGTCGTGCGGATGAACCGCTCGTAGTGGCCCAGGTCCAGGTCGGTTTCGGCGCCGTCGTGGGTGACGAACACTTCACCGTGCTGGAACGGGCTCATGGTGCCCGGGTCAACGTTGATGTACGGGTCCAGCTTGAGCATGGTGACCTTAAGTCCCCGCGCCTCCAGGATGGCCGCCAATGAAGCGGAGGCAATGCCTTTCCCCAATGAAGAAACAACACCGCCCGTGACGAATATGTAGCGCGTCATGAAAAACCCTAGAAGTCTGCGTTAAAGCGGTCCGAGCCGCCGGGGAAAGCGAAGGAAGGCCGAAGCCCCCGATCACCTGCATTAATCACAGTGCACCTTTCAAAAAAACCGCCGCGTGGTGACAGACCAGCAATGAAACACCGGTACGTTGATCGCTACACATTTTTTGGAATCGCCCAGCAAAGACTGCTTGGTAATCGGCAACTGCTGCGATTCAGTTGAATCCACAGAAGTTGTATCAAGAAGGGAGCGTAGTCTACCGGAAAGCCTCTATCAGCTCAAACCTTGATCGCACCTCTGTGGCATCCAATGTAGTTGCCACTTGCCAGTCGAGCAGGCGCATAGCCCCGCAAGGGTTGGGACAGCCAGCAATTGCTCGCCCTGATAGAGCAGCGGCAATCTGCCACGGATGAAGCCCGGCAAGCTACTTTCATTCAGCAGGCGCTTCAAGTCCCGCCGGCCCCGACCAGGCACATCGATGATTTCGCCGCCCTGGCGATAACGAATCACCAACGGGCCTGCAGGTGCCTCTCCGATAAGTTCAAGCTGACCATTACCCGGTAACTCTAGTGGGTTTTGCGGATGGGGCCAGCTCACCGGCGTGTCGGAAAACGCTGAATAGGTGGAAGGCAGCCACCACACACGCTCGCCGCAGCGGTGCAATTGACCATCGGCCAGGCGCCACAGCGGTTGCGCATCACCCTTGGCATCCCGCAAGGAATACCAACCGGCCCAGTGGTCGCTGTCGGGCAAGCGCGTCAGCGGCGTCAGCCAGTGGCGCAGGGCATTGCGTTGGCGGGCATCGGAAAATTCGCGCAAGGGAGCGAGGGCCAATGACGGCAAGGCCAGCCAGGGAAACGGCGAAGGCTGGTCGGCGGTTTGCAGGTCAATGACGGCCAATTCGTCGAGCAAGCCCTGGGCTTCGCTCAAATGCTCGGCAGCGCGGGCCAGGCTGGCGACCGCTTGGGGCCAACGCTCGCTCAGCAGCGGGAACACACGATTGCGCAGGTAATTGCGCGAAAATCGGGAATCGGCGTTGGATGGGTCTTCGATCCACTGCAACTGGTGCTGGTGCGCATAGGCTTGCAACTCGGCGCGTGAGACATCCAGCAACGGCCGCAGCAAGTGCCCTCCCCCCAATGGGCGATGCACCGGCATGGCCGCCAAGCCTCGCACCCCCGCGCCACGCAACAGGCGAAACAGCAGGGTTTCGGCTTGATCGTCACGATGCTGGCCGGTGAGCATCACCTGCCCTGCCCCGGTCACTTCGGTAAACGCCCGGTAGCGCGCCTCCCGCGCTGCACGCTCAACGCTGGCACCCGACTGGATTTGCACACGCACCACCTGCAAGGGCACGCCCAGCTCGTCACATACGCCCTGGCAATGACTTGGCCAGGCATCGGCGGCAGCTTGCAGACCATGATGGACATGGATTGCGCTGAGGGGCGGCAGGGTTTCGGTGTTTGCCAGGGAGGCCAGGAGGTGCAGCAGGACGGTGGAATCAAGGCCGCCAGAGAAGGCGATATGCCAGGCGGGGGCGTTGCGCCAAGGGGCGAGGTTTTGCAGAAGTTTGGCGGGTAAAGTCGGGCTCATCAAAAATACCGGCGCAGAACTGGAATACGGCAGCCAAGCATACACAAAGCAAATATGGGAGCGGGCTTGTGTGGGAGCCGGGCCTGCCCGCGATGCAGACAACTCGGTTCATCTGTTACACCGAGTTGATGCTATCGCAGGCAAGCAAGCTCCCACATAAGCCAGCTCCCACATTGGGTACTGCGAGGACTTAGAGGCCGTAGCTCATCAGGCGCTCATAACGACGCTTGAGCAGCGCTTCGTTGTCCAGCTTCTTGAGCATCGCCAGTTGCGAACCCAGCTCGGCACGGATAGTCGCAGCAGCGGCAGCCGGATCGCGGTGGGCGCCGCCCAATGGCTCGGCGATAACTTTATCAACGATGCCCAGGCCTTTCAGGCGATCGGCGGTGATGCCCATGGCTTCGGCAGCGTCCGGCGCTTTTTCGGCGGTTTTCCACAGGATCGAGGCGCAACCTTCCGGCGAAATCACCGCGTAGGTCGAATATTGCAGCATGTTCAGTTGGTCGCAGACGCCAATGGCCAGCGCACCGCCGGAACCACCCTCACCAATCACGGTGGCGATGATCGGGGTTTTCAGACGGGACATGACGCGCAGGTTCCACGCGATCGCTTCGCTCTGGTTGCGCTCTTCGGCATCGATACCGGGGTAAGCACCCGGGGTGTCGATGAAGGTCAGGATCGGCATCTTGAAGCGCTCGGCCATTTCCATCAGGCGGCACGCCTTGCGGTAGCCTTCCGGGCGCGGCATGCCGAAGTTACGGCGAACCTTTTCACGCACTTCACGGCCTTTCTGGTGACCGATCACCATCACTGGCTGGTCGTCCAGGCGGGCGATACCGCCCACGATGGCCGCGTCGTCGGAAAAGTGGCGATCGCCATGCAACTCGTCGAATTCGGTGAAAATGTGCTGAATATAATCCAGGGTGTACGGACGGCGCGGGTGGCGGGCCAGGCGCGCGATCTGCCAGCTGGTCAGCTTGCCGAAAATGTCTTCGGTGAGCGTGCTGCTCTTGTCTTGCAGGCGAGCGATCTCATCGCCGATATTCAGCGAATTGTCATTGCCGACCAGGCGCAGTTCTTCAATCTTGGCTTGCAGGTCAGCGATCGGCTGTTCGAAATCAAGAAAATTCGGGTTCATAAGCGTCCGTCTTGGGTCGACGGCCAAGGAGTGCCTGGCCAGCCGGTTGTCTATTCGCGCCCTACCTTAAGGGAGAGGCGCGTTTAGGTCGAGATTAAATGTTCAGCCGAGATCAGACGTATCTGACCGTCAGCGGTATTGGAGGAAGACGTTGTCTCGCCCGAACTGGTCACGCAAAGCTTGAATCAAGCCATCAGCGGGATCAATTCGCCACGTCTCACCAAACTGCAACATCGCCTTGGCGTCATTGCCGGTGTATTCCATGGTCACCGGGCACGCGCCACGGTGACGTTTGAGCAAGTCACCCAACCAGCGTAGCTGATCGCCTTTAAGGGCTTCGGTCTTGACCTTCAAGCGCAGGCTTTCGGCCAGGTTGGTGCGCGCATCTTCCATGCTCATCACCCGCTTGATCCGCAAGCGCAGGCCGCCGGAGAAGTCATCGTTGCTGACCTCGCCTTCCACCACCACCATGGCATCGGTCTGCAGCAGCGACTGCGCGGAGTGAAACGCATCGGCAAACAGCGACGCCTCGATGCGGCCCGAGCGGTCATCGAGGGTGATAAAGCCCATCTTGTCGCCCTTCTTATTTTTCATCACGCGCAGGGCGATGATCATGCCGGCGACGGTCTGGGTATCGCGCGCTGGCTTCAGGTCGATGATGCGCTGACGGGCGAAACGGCGTATTTCACCTTCGTACTCGTCGATCGGGTGACCGGTCAGGTACAGGCCCAGGGTGTCTTTCTCACCTTTGAGACGCTCCTTGAGGGTCAGCTCCTTGGCCTTGCGATGGTTGGCATAAACGTCGGCATCTTCCTCGACAAACAGCCCGCCAAACAGGTCGGCGTGGCCACTGTCATGGGTGCGGGCGGTCTGTTCGGCGGCCTTGATCGCTTCTTCCATGGCTGTGAGCAGCACCGCCCGGTTGCGGTCGATGTTCGCCTGGTAAGCCTTCGGTTCATCATGAAAATACGGGCCGAGACGATCGAGCGCGCCACTGCGGATCAAACCATCGAGGGTGCGCTTGTTGATGCGCTTGAGGTCAACCCGTGCGCAGAAGTCGAACAAATCCTCGAACGGCCCATGCTGACGCGCTTCGGTGATTGCTTCAACCGGCCCTTCGCCCACGCCCTTGATGGCGCCCAGGCCATAGATGATGCGGCCTTCGTCGTTCACCGTGAACTTGAACTCCGAGGCGTTCACGTCCGGCGCGTCGAGGCGCAGCTTCATGGTGCGCACTTCCTCGATCAAGGTCACGACCTTGTCGGTGTTGTGCATATCCGCCGAGAGTACCGCCGCCATGAACGGCGCCGGGTAGTGGGCTTTCAGCCAGGCGGTCTGGTACGACACCAGGCCGTAGGCGGCGGAGTGGGATTTGTTGAAGCCGTAACCGGCGAACTTCTCTACCAGGTCGAAAATGTTACCAGCCAGGTCCGCGTCGATATTGTTGGTGGCGCAACCCTCAATGAAACCGCCGCGCTGCTTGGCCATTTCCTCGGGCTTTTTCTTACCCATGGCGCGACGCAGCATGTCCGCACCGCCAAGGGTGTAACCGGCCATGACCTGGGCAATCTGCATCACCTGTTCTTGATACAGGATGATGCCGTAGGTCGGCGCCAGTACCGGTTTTAGGCCTTCATACTGGTAATCGGAGTGCGGGTACGCCAGTTCGGCGCGGCCGTGCTTACGGTTGATAAAGTCATCCACCATGCCCGACTGCAGCGGGCCTGGGCGGAACAAGGCCACCAGTGCGATCAAGTCTTCCAGGCAGTCGGGCTTGAGCTTTTTGATCAGCTCTTTCATGCCGCGCGACTCAAGCTGGAACACCGCGGTGGTTTCGGCTTTTTGCAGCAGCTGGTAGGTAGGTTTGTCATCCAGCGGGATAAACGCGATATCCAGCGGTTCTTCGTCGACCTTGGCGCGCTCGCGGTTAATGGTCTTGAGCGCCCAGTCGATGATCGTCAGGGTTCGCAGGCCGAGGAAGTCGAACTTCACCAGGCCGGCTGCCTCCACGTCATCCTTATCGAACTGGGTGACCAGGCCATCGCCTTCTTCATCGCAATAAATCGGCGAAAAGTCGGTGAGCTTGGTTGGCGCAATCACCACACCACCGGCGTGTTTGCCGACGTTACGCACCACGCCTTCGAGTTTGCGTGCCATGTCCCAGATTTCGGCGGCTTCTTCATCGATCTTGATGAAGTCGCGCAGGATTTCTTCCTGCTCGTAAGCCTTCTCAAGCGTCATGCCGACTTCAAACGGAATCATCTTCGATAGACGGTCCGCCAGACCGTAGGACTTGCCTTGCACCCGCGCCACGTCACGGATTACGGCCTTGGCCGCCATGGAACCGAAGGTGATGATCTGGCTCACAGCATTGCGGCCGTATTTCTCGGCCACGTACTCGATCACACGGTCGCGACCGTCCATGCAGAAGTCGACGTCGAAGTCGGGCATGGAAACCCGTTCCGGGTTCAGGAACCGTTCGAACAGCAGGTCGTATTCCAGCGGGTCAAGGTCGGTGATCTTCTGCACATAGGCCACCAGCGACCCGGCACCCGAACCCCGCCCTGGGCCTACCGGCACGCCGTTGCTCTTGGCCCACTGGATAAAGTCCATTACGATCAGGAAGTAACCGGGGAACCCCATCTGGATAATGATATCCAGCTCGAAATTCAGCCGGTCGACGTAGACCTGGCGCTTGGCGTCGTAGTCTTCGGTGGTGTCCTTGGGCAGCAGAACGCTCAATCGCTCTTCCAGACCGTCGAACGACACCTTGCGGAAATACTCATCGATGGTCATGCCATCGGGAATCGGGAAGTTGGGCAGAAAGTGCTTGCCCAGCTTCACTTCGATATTGCAGCGTTTGGCGATTTCGACCGAGTTTTCCAGCGCCTCAGGCAGGTCGCTGAACAGCTCGGCCATTTCATCGGCGCTTTTGAGGTACTGCTCTTCGCTGTAGTTCTTGGAGCGGCGCGGGTCATCCAGTGCCCGGCCTTCGCCAATGCACACGCGGGTTTCGTGGGCCTCGAAATCTTCTTTCTTGATAAAGCGCACATCGTTGGTCGCAACCAGCGGCGCGCCCAGCTTGTCGGCCAGGGCCACGGCGGCGTGCAGGTGTTCTTCGTCATTGGGGCGATTGGTGCGCTGGACTTCCAGATAGAAGCGGTCGGGAAACACGTCCATCCACTCGCGGGCCAACACTTCGGCTTCCTGGGGGTTGCCGCCCAGCAGCGCGATACCGATCTCGCCCTCTTTGGCGGCCGAGAGCATGATCACGCCCTCACTCGCCTCAGCCACCCACTCACGCTCAATGATGATCGAGCCGTTGCGCTGGCCGTCGATAAAACCGCGCGAGATCAATTCGGTGAGGTTGCGATAACCCACGCCATTCATCGCCAGCAGGCTGATGCGGCTCAGGGGGTTATCCGGGTCTTTGTTCGACAGCCACAGGTCGGCGCCGCAAATCGGCTTGATGCCGGCGCCCATGGCGTTCTTGTAAAACTTGACCAGGGAACACATGTTGTTCTGGTCGGTAACCGCCACCGCAGGCATGTTCATGCCCACCAGGGTTTTGACCAGCGGTTTGATCCGTACCAGGCCGTCGACCAGGGAGTATTCAGTGTGCAGGCGCAGGTGAACGAATGAAGCCGGCATAGTGATCCTGTCTAAAAACTTAGAAACAACAAGGCCCGGGATTGTACCGGGCCTTGAGCAAAACATCAGCCTCGCGACTAAACCTCGCTGAGACTCTCACGCGCCTCGTAAGCCTGACGGACCGGGGCGAACGAACGACGGTGGATCGGCGTCGGGCCCAGGCGAGCCAAGGCTTCCAGATGAACGGGCGTCGGGTAACCTTTATGACCACCGATGCCGTAGCCCGGATAGATCAATTCAAACGCCGCCATTTCGCGGTCGCGGCTGACTTTGGCCAGGATCGAGGCGGCGGCAATCGCCGGGACCTTGCTATCCCCCTTGACCACGGCTTCTGAAGGCATCGCCAGTTTGGGGCAGCGGTTGCCGTCGATCATCGCCATTTTCGGTGTGATGTGCAGCCCTTCGACGGCGCGCTGCATGGCCAGCATGGTGGCGTGAAGGATGTTCAGCTCATCGATCTCTTCGACTTCGGCCCGGGCGATGTGCCAGCTCAACGCTTTTTCGCAGATCTCGTCGTAGAGCTTTTCACGGCGCGCTTCGGTGAGTTTTTTCGAGTCATTGAGACCGAGGATCGGGCGATTTGGGTCGAGGATCACCGCCGCCGTCACCACCGCGCCACACAACGGGCCACGCCCCACTTCATCAACACCGGCGACCAGTGCGTCGGCGTGTGCGACCAGACTGAAATCCAGGCCCATTTGCGTGGTCATAAAGCGTCCTCTTTTTGCCCGATCAAGGTCAGTACGGCATCGGCTGCCTGGTTCGATGCATCACGCCGCAGGGTGCGGTGGATGTCGTCAAAACCACGGGTCTGCTCTTCGCCGCCGTCGATCAAGGGTAGTAGGGTTTGTGCCAGGGCTTCGGGCGTTGCATCGTCCTGCAACAACTCCGGCACCAGCAGGCGTTGGGCCAGCAGGTTAGGCAAGGAGATGTAAGGGCTCTTGACCATGCGCTTGAGAATCCAGAACGTCAGCGGCGCCAGGCGATAAGCCACGACCATCGGGCGTTTGTACAGCAGCGCCTCCAGGGTCGCGGTGCCCGAGGCAATCAATACCGCATCACAGGCGGCTAGAGCCAGGTGCGACTGGCCGTCGAGCAAGGTCAACGGCAGATTGCGGCCTTCGAGCAACGTCTCGATTTGCGCACGCCGTTGCGGGCTGGCGCAAGGTAATACGAAACGCACGCCTGGCTTCAAGGCTTGAAGGCGTTCGGCAGCCTCGAAAAACACACTGGCCAGACGCCCGACTTCACCGCCTCGACTGCCCGGCATCAATGCCACCAGCGGACCGTCAGGCAAGCCCAGTTGGGCGCGCGCGGCGGCGCGGTCAGCTTGTAGCGGGATGGTGTCGGCCAAGGTATGCCCGACAAACCGCACCGGTACGCCCTTCTCTTCGTAAAACCTGGCTTCGAACGGCAGCAAGGTCAGCATCAAGTCGCAGCCTTCGCGGATCTTCAGCACACGCTTCTGCCGCCACGCCCATACGGACGGGCTGACGTAATGCACGGTCTTGATGCCGGCCTGACGCAACTTGAGTTCGATATTGAGGGTGAAGTCCGGCGCATCGATGCCAATAAAGACGTCGGGCTTTTCTTCGATCAGGGTTTGAATCAGCAGCTTGCGGCGTGCCAGCAACTCACGCAGGCGGCCCAGCACCTCCACCAGCCCCATGACCGACAGGCGCTCCATGGGAAAGTAGGATGTCAGACCTTCGGCCTGCATCAGCGGGCCGCCCACGCCAATAAACTCCACCGCTGGATGCTGGGCCTTGAGCGCCCGCATCAGGCCAGCGCCCAGGATATCGCCGGAAGCCTCACCGGCCACCAGCGCAATACGCAGAGTAGCCATGATCAGCGGGTGATGCCGCGCGTCGATGCCTGGATAGAGTCGCGGAACACCGCGACTTCCGGGAACAACGCTGCTGGCTCGGTCAGTTCAGTCAGTGCCTGCTCAACCGTCAGCCCCTGACGGTAAACCGTCTTATAGGCGCGGCGCAGAGCGTGAATCGCGTCTTCACTGAAACCGCGACGGCGCATGCCTTCGAAGTTCATGCTGCGGGCTTCGGCAGGGTTGCCGAACACCGTGACAAATGCCGGAACATCCTTGCCAATCGCCGTGCCCATGCCGGAAAAGCTGTGGGCGCCGATATGGCAGTACTGGTGGACCAGGGTGAAGCCGGACAGGATCGCCCAATCGTCAACGTGCACATGGCCGGCCAGCGCCGTGTTGTTGACCAGGATGCAATGGTTGCCGATCACACTGTCATGGCCGATATGCGCATAGGCCATGATCAGATTGTGATCACCCAACGTGGTTTCGGCACGATCCTGCACAGTGCCACGGTGAATGGTCACACCTTCACGGATGATGTTGTGATCACCGATTACCAGGCGTGTTTCTTCACCCTTGTACTTCATGTCCGGGGTGTCTTCGCCTACCGAGGAAAACTGGTAGATACGATTGTGTTTGCCAATGCGGGTCGGACCTTTGAGGATCACGTGTGGCCCGATGACAGTCCCCTCGCCGATTTCAACACCTGCGCCGATGATCGACCAAGGGCCGACCTCAACGTCGGCGGCCAGAACGGCCGACGGATCGATGATTGCGCGAGGGTCAATCAAACTCATAGTTTGCGTTCCGCACAGATGATCTCAGCGGAACACACCGGCTTGCCGTCCACCGAGGCCTGGCATTCGAACTTCCAGATCTGGCGCTTGCAGCTGATGAACTTGGCTTCCAGGATCAACTGGTCACCCGGGGTGACCGGGTTGCGAAAGCGCAGTTTGTCGGAGCCCACGAAATAGTAAAGCGTGCCGTCGGCAGGCTTGAGGTCGAGCATTTTGAAACCAAGGATACCGGCAGCCTGGGCCATCGCTTCGATAATCAGCACGCCCGGCATGATCGGATGCGCGGGGAAGTGACCATTGAAGAACGGTTCGTTGATGCTGACATTCTTGTAGGCACGAATGCGCTTTTCCTCGACATTGAGGTCCACTACACGGTCCACCAGCAGGAACGGGTAACGGTGAGGCAGGTATTCGCGAATCTCGTTGATGTCCATCATTTCGGGGGGAAGCCTGTAATAAAGATTGGGGGCGGGCGAACTAAACGCACGCCCCGCTAGCAAATCAAGGAGGCAGTCTAGCGGCTGTGCACACTTGATATGGAAATGGTATCAGCCTTCTGATGAAGCATTACCGCCAGGGGTCACGTCCTCGACACGCTTTTCGACCTGCTTGAGGCGTCGGGCCATGTCGTCGATCTTGCGCAAACGTGCCGCACTTTTGCGCCATTCAGCCGCAGGCTGCATGGCCGTACCGGAAGAGTAGGCACCCGGCTCGGTAATCGAGTGGGTCACCATGGTCATGCCGGTGATGAAGACGTTGTCGCAAACTTCAATATGCCCCACCAGCCCAACGCCACCGGCGAGCATGCAATGCTTGCCGATCTTGGTACTGCCGGAGATACCCACGCACGCCGCCATGGCGGTGTGATCGCCAATCTGCACGTTGTGGGCGATCTGGATCTGGTTGTCGAGCTTCACGCCGTTACCGAGTACGGTATCGGCCAAGGCCCCGCGATCCACAGCGGTGTTGACACCGATTTCCACGTCGTCGCCGATCAATACGCCGCCGACCTGGGCAATTTTGTGCCAGATGCCTTTGGCGTTGGCAAAACCGAAACCTTCGCCACCGATCACTGCGCCTGACTGAATGACAACCCGCTCACCAATACGCACGTCGTGGTAAAGGGTGACGCGAGGCGCCAGCCAACCATCGGCGCCGATTTCGCAGCGCGCACCGATAAAGCAATGAGCCCCCACCGTGACACCGGCAGCAATGCGCGCACCACTCTCGATCACGGCAAACGCGCCAATGCTGGCCGCAGGGTCAACCTGGGCATCATCGGCAATCACGGCCGACGGGTGAATACCAGCCGCCGCCCTGGGTTTCGGATCGAACAGGTGCGACGCCCGGGCATACGCCAGGTAAGGGTCGGCAACCACCAGCGCATCCCCGTTAAACCCTTCGGCGTCAGCGGCCTTCAGCAACACGGCTGCGGCTTGGCTGTCGACCAGGTATTTACGGTATTGGGGATTTGCGAGGAAGCTCAACTGAGCTGGGCCAGCCTCCTGCAAGGTGGCTAGCCCAGTAATTTCTTTCTCCTTGGAGCCACGCAAGGTGGCCCCCAGGAACTCGGCCAACTCGCCGAGCTTGATAGTCGCGGTCATGGCTTACTTCAGCTGGTTCATGCGCTCGATCACCTGGCGGGTGATGTCGTATTGAGGCTTGACGTCAATCACGGCGCCGCGCTCGAACACCAGGTCAAAGGCACCTTTCTTGATGACTTCTTCCACGGCGCTGTCGAGCTTAGGCTTGAGCTGCTTGAGCATTTCACGGTCAGCAACGGCTTTGGCTTCGTTCAGCTCCTTGGACTGGAACTGGTAGTCGCGGGCCTTTTGCTTGAATTCAAGCTCCAGACGCTCACGCTCGCCTTGCTGCATTTTGTCGCCACCGGCTACCAGACGATCCTGGATACCCTTGGCACTGCTTTCCAGAGTCTTGAGCTTGGTCAGTTGCGGACCGAACTTCTTCTCGGCATCCACGGCGTAACGCTTGGCCGCGTCGGATTCCAGCAGGGCCATCTGATAGTTCAGGACGGCGATTTTCATTTCGGCGAAGGCCGGGGTGGTTACCAGCACGGTGGCCAGCAGAACCAATTGAGTCAACTTACGCACGATGTACTCCTACAGAATCCGTTGTCGTTATCTTGGGTCAGACGCTTAGAACGTCTGGCCGAGGGAGAATTGGAAAATCTGGGTTTCAGCGTTATCCGGTTTCTTGATCGGCATGGCCAGAGCAAAGCTCAATGGGCCAAGTGCAGTCACCCACGTCACACCTACACCTACGGAACTGGCGAGGTTGGTCAGACTGACGTCATTGCACTGGGTGTTGGACACAGAACCAGGAGTCGGGTTGTTGACCTGTTGGCACTTGGAGTCAAACACGTTACCCACGTCCCAGAAGACCGAAGTACGCAGCGAACGCTGATCCTTGACGAATGGCAGCGGGAACAGAAGCTCGGCACCACCCTGGATCAGTACGTTACCACCGAATGCCAGAGCGTCATTGTTGGAGTCAGGGAGCGTGCCTTGGTTACCGGTTACCGCTTGACCACGACTCGGCGTACCACGCGGGCCCAAGGTACTGTCCTTGAAGCCACGAACCGAGTTGAAACCGCCTGCATAGTAGTTCTCATAGAACGGCAGACCACTGGTCGAACCATAACCGTCGCCATAACCCAATTCGGTGTGCAGGCGCACGGTGTAGTTGTCGCTCAGCGGCTGGAACAACTGGCCACGGTAGTCGAGCTTGAAGAACGACAGGTCGCTGCCCGGCGTGGTGGCTTCAGCAGTCAGGCTTTGGGAATGGCCACGTGTCGCCAGCACACCTTTGTTCAGGGTCGATTCCGACCAGCCAACCGACGCCTTGAAGTTCAGGAACTGGTCACCTTCACGGCGCACGAAGTCGAAAATCTCATCCGTGGTGTACACACCGGTCTTGATTTTGTCCTGTTGCGCAGTAAAACCGAAGGTCAGACGCGAAGTCTCGCTGATCGGGTAACCGATGTTGACACCGGCGCCGAGGCTGTCGATCGCGTAGCTGGCAACGTCAACGTTCAGGTCTTTGTAGTCGGTGGTGCGGTAGAAGGCGTTGTAGCCCAGGCTCACACCGTCAGCTGTCCAGTAGGGGTCGACATAACCGAAGTTATAGCGGCTCTGGTATTCGCTTCGGGTCAGGCCGATGGAGACCTTGTTACCGGTACCGAGGAAGTTGTTCTGGGTGATCGAACCACCGAGGATCAGGCCGGCACTCTGTGCAAAACCGACGCTGGCAGTGATCGAACCCGAGGCCTGTTCTTCAACGGCGTAGTTCACGTCAACCTGGTCATCCACACCCGGTACGGCCGGGGTTTCGACGTTGACTTCCTTAAAGAAGCCCAGGCGCTCAAGACGGGTCTTGGACTGGTCGATCAGGTAAGTCGACGCCCAGCCACCTTCCATCTGACGCATCTCACGACGCAGCACTTCGTCCGCAGACTTGGTGTTGCCACGGAAGTTGATGCGGTTCACGTAGGCACGCTTGCCTGGGTCGACAACGAAGGTGATGTCCACGGTGTGGTCTTCGTCGTGCGGGGTCGGCACGCCGTTGACGTTGGCGAAGGTATAGCCTTCGTTACCCAGGCGACGGGTGATCAGTTCGGACGTGGTGGTCATCAGCTTGCGCGAGAACACCTGGTCTTTCTGCACCAGCAACAGCGACTTCACCTGGTCTTCAGGGACTTTCAGGTCGCCGCTGAGCTTGACGTCACGCACGGTGTATTTCTCACCTTCGTTGACGTTGACGGTGATGTAGACGTGTTTCTTGTCCGGGGTGATGGACACCTGGGTCGAAGCGATATCCATGTTGATATAGCCACGGTCCAGGTAGTAGGAACGCAGACGTTCCAGGTCACCGGAGAGTTTTTCACGGGCGTACTTGTCATCGTTCTTGAAGAACGACAGCCAGTTGGTGGTCTTGAGTTCGAACAGGTCGATCAGGTCGTCATCAGCAAACTTGGTGTTACCCACCACGTTGATGTGCTGGATCGCCGCCACGGTGCCTTCGTTGATCTTGACCTTGAGGCCAACACGGTTACGAGGCTGCGGAATCACTTCGGTTTCCACGGACGCGGAATAGCGACCCTGGGCGACGTACTGACGTTGCAGTTCGTTACGCACACCCTCGAGGGTGGCGCGCTGGAAGATCTCGCCTTCGGCCAGGCCGGATTGCTTGAGACCCTTCATCAAGTCTTCAGTGGAGATCGCCTTGTTACCCTCGATCTCGATACTGGCGACGGAAGGTCGCTCAACGACAGTGATGACCAGGACGTTACCTTCGCGACCCAGTTGGATATCTTGAAAGAACCCGGTTTTGAACAGCGCACGAGTGGATTCCACCAGGCGACGATCATCCGCCTGTTCCCCGACGTTCAACGGCAAGGCACCAAAGACGCTACCGGCGGAAACCCGCTGGAGGCCGTTGACGCGAATATCGGAGATAGTGAAGGACTCGGCGTGAACTTCGGCGATCATCAATACGGTGAGAACCGCAGTTAGCAGCAGACGTTTCATGAAGTCCTTTCTTATTCCAACTGGCAATAAACAAACTGCCGCAAAATGCGGCAGATTCGCAATTCAGCGAAGCGTTACAGTCGTCCCAGATCGTTGACCAGAGCTAACAACATCACTCCAACCACCAAACTGATACCGATCTGTATCCCCCAACCCTGCACCCGATCCGACAAGGGGCGACCACGCACCCACTCGACCAGATAAAACAACAGATGCCCCCCATCCAATACTGGAATGGGCAGCAAATTCAGAACTCCAAGGCTAATACTCAGATAAGCCAGGAAATTCAGGAAATCCGCGACACCCGACTGGGCAGAAGCGCCCGCCACTTTAGCAATGGTTATCGGTCCACTCAAGTTTTTTACCGAGAGCTCGCCGAACAACATTTTCTTGAGCGATTCGAGGGTCAGCACACTCATGGTCCAAGTGCGTTTTGCACCCTCGCCAATCGCCGCCAACGGCCCGAAGCTGACCTCCCGCACCATCGAGGGTGGCCAGTCGACACCTTTCACCCCGGCACCCAGGTAACCCCCAGCGGCCTTGGCTTCCCCGCGTACCGCCAGGGTCACAGGGACGTCGATTTGAGCACCATCGCGCTCAACTTTCAGCACAATTTTGGTATCAGGGCGTACACGCACCAGATCAACCACTTGCTGCCAGTCGCCCAGCGCCTGGCCATCAAGGGCCAACAAACGGTCGCCGGTTTTCAGACCTGCGGCTTGCGCCGGGCCTTTCGGATCCAACTCGGCCAGCACCGGCGGCAAGGCCGGGCGCCAAGGCCGAATCCCCAGCGACTTGATCGGATCAGGCTCATCTGCGCCCTTGAGCCAGTGATCCAGGGCCAGGGCGCGAGGCGTCTCGGCGGTGGAATCCTGTTCGCGCACCACCACATTAATGGTGCCGCTTTCACCCATGCGGCGTACCAGCTGTAAATTGACCGCGCCCCACCCTGTGGTCGGTTCACCATCAATGGAAACAATTTCCTGCCCTGCGACCAGGCCGGCCTTGGCCGCCATGCTGTCCGCTTCGACCGCGCCGATGACCGGGCGCACCTGCTGGCTGCCCATCATGGCCAAGACCCAGAAGAACACCATCGCCAAGAGGAAGTTGGCGATCGGACCGGCAGCCACAATCGCGATACGCTGACGAACGGTCTTGCGATTAAAGGACTGGTCCAATTGATCAGCCGGCACTTCGCCTTCACGCTCATCGAGCATTTTGACGTAGCCACCCAGCGGAATGGCCGCAATTACGAATTCGGTGCCACGACGATCGTGCCAACGCAGCAACGGCATGCCGAAACCGACGGAAAAGCGCAGTACCTTGACGCCGCAACGACGCGCCACCCAAAAGTGGCCGAATTCGTGGAAGGTGACCAGCACACCCAGAGCAACCAGGGTGCCGACAATCATGTAGAGCGCACTCATCTAATTTCTCCGCATTCCAATCCAGTGCCTGAAGGCTCAAACCTGCCCACAGGCTAACGCGCGTTGCGGTTCAACCATTGCTCGGCCAGGGCACGGGCCTTTGCATCGGCCTCGAACACTGCACCTAAATCTTCCACTGCCACAACGGGCTCAAGACTCAAAACTTCCTCGATGATACTCGGGATCTGCGGGAAGCGAATACGCCCGTCAAGAAACGCCGCCACAGCCACCTCGTTAGCCGCATTAAGCATCGCCGGCGCACTGTTGCCCGCCTCTGCTGCTTGACGCGCCAAACGCAGGCACGGGAAGCGTTGTTCGTCCGGCGCCTCGAAGTCCAGGCGCGCAACGGCGAACAGGTCCAACGGCGCGACCCCCGAGTCAATCCGCTCCGGCCACGCCAGGGCATTGGCGATCGGCGTGCGCATGTCCGGGTTACCCAACTGCGCCAGCACCGAGCCGTCCACATAGTCGACCAGGGAATGAATCACACTTTGCGGATGGATCACCACTTCAACCTGATCGGGCCGAGCGTCGAACAACCAGCACGCCTCGATCAACTCCAGGCCTTTGTTCATCATGCTCGCCGAGTCCACGGAAATCTTGCGCCCCATGGACCAGTTCGGGTGTGCACAGGCCTGATCAGGCGACACGTGCTCCAGATCAGCCAGTGGAGTTTGCCGGAACGGACCACCGGATGCCGTAAGAAGAATCCGTCGTACACCCACCTGGCTCAAGCCGCGGGCAAAATCACCGGGCATGCACTGGAAGATTGCGTTGTGTTCGCTGTCGAGGGGCAGCAACACTGCGCCGCTCTTGCGTACTGCCTGCATAAAGAGCGTGCCGGACATCACCAGCGCTTCTTTATTGGCCAGCAGGATCTTCTTGCCGGCACCCACCGCTGCCAGCGTCGGGCGCAAACCCGCTGCGCCGACGATGGCCGCCACCACGGTGTCCACCTCGGCATCGGCCGACACCTGGCACAGCCCTTCCTCACCCACCAGCACCTGCGTAGCCAGCCCGGCAGCCTGCAACTGTTGCTGCAAGCCACGTGCTGCCGCCACTTCAGGCACTACGGCAAAGCGCGGCGTATGACGCACGCACAGGGCCAGCAGCTCGGCCAAACGGGTGAACCCGGTCAAGGCAAACACCTGATAACGGTCAGGATGGCGAGCGATCACATCCAGGGTGCTCAACCCCACCGAGCCGGTTGCACCCAACACGGTCACCTGTTGCAGGCGGCTCACGAAGCCGTCATCCACAACAGCACTGCAAAGATCGGGATAGCAGCGGTAAGGCTATCGATACGATCCAGCACGCCGCCATGGCCCGGCAGCAGGTTGCTGCTGTCCTTGATCCCGGCCTGGCGCTTGAACATGCTTTCAGTCAGGTCGCCCACCACCGAGATGAACACCACGACCGCCGTACCCAGCAGGGCCAGGAGTATTTCCTTCACCGACCAGTCGCGCACAACACCCACTACGAGCGTGATCAGCAAGGTCAACGCCAAGCCGCCGTAGACGCCTTCCCAGCTCTTGCCAGGACTGACAGCCGGGGCCAGCTTGCGCTTGCCGAAGGCGCGACCAGAGAAGTAGGCGCCAATATCGGCGCCCCACACCAATACCATCACCGCCATGATCAGCCAGTTGCCCATCGGTGCATTCTTGATTTCCACCAGGCCTTGCCAGGCCGGCAGCAAAATCAACAAGCCAATCACCAATTTGCTGGCAACACTGGACCACTGGCCACTGGTGCGCGGAAAGGTCAGCACCAGGAAGGTCGCGAGCGCCCACCACAGCACCGCAGCGCCCAATACCCAAGGCACCACGATGCTCGACAGGGTATGCATCAGAAACAGCAACAGCGCTACAACAGCGGCGTAGACCACGCGTGGCAATTGCGCATTAAAGCCCGCCAGACGCGCCCACTCCCAGGCACCCAGGGTCACGACCACGCCGATAAACAGCGCAAAGCCGGAACCATCGAGCAGGAAAAACCCACACAAGGCGATCGGCAGCAGGATCAGTGCGGTGATGATTCGTTGTTTAAGCATTTAAACCCGGGCTCCAGCTTCGATCTGCTCGCTCGTTTTACCGAAGCGGCGCTGACGGGAAGCGAAATCGGCCAGTGCATTACGCATGGCATCGTGTTTGAAGTCCGGCCAGAACAGGTCGGAGAAGTACAGCTCGGTGTAGGCCAACTGCCACAACAGGAAGTTGCTGATGCGGTGCTCGCCACCGGTGCGGATACACAGGTCCGGCAACGGCAGGTCACCGGTCACCAGGCAGGTTTGCAACAATTCGGGCGTGATGTCGTCGGGCCGCAGGTGCCCGGCCTGTACCTCGCGAGCCAGGCGCTGCGCGGCCTGGGCGATATCCCACTGGCCGCCATAGTTGGCCGCGATCTGCAGTACAAAACGGTTGCTGCCAGCGGTGATGGCTTCAGCTTCGCGCATGGCCGCCTGCAGCTCCGGATGAAACCGCGAACGGTCACCGATGATACGCAGGCTGATGTTGTTGTCGTTGAGGCGCTTGGCCTCACGACGCAAAGCCTTGAAGAACAGGTCCATCAAGGCGCTGACTTCTTCGGCCGGCCGTTGCCAGTTCTCACTGGAGAAGGCAAACAGGGTCAACACTTCGACCTTGGCCTCGGCACATACCTCAATCACCGCGCGCACTGCATCGACACCCGCTTTATGCCCGGCGACACCCGGCATAAAGCGTTTTTTCGCCCAGCGATTATTCCCATCCATGATAATCGCGACATGGCGCGGCACCACAGAGGGCACAGTCTGCTTGGTCTTTTCCATGAAGGTGTCCTGACCCCTTATACGGCCATCAGGTCCTTTTCTTTCTCTTCCGTAGCCTTGGTGATCTGGGCCTCGGCATCTTTGGTCAGCTTGTCGATATCGGCGACGGCGCGACGTTCTTCGTCTTCGCTGATTTCTTTGTCCTTGACCAGTTTCTTCAGGTCGCCCAGCGCATCACGGCGGATATTACGCACTGCAACCCGCGCATCTTCAGCTGCGCTGCGCGCCTGCTTGGTGAAGCCCTTACGGGTTTCTTCGGTCAGGGCCGGCATGGAGATCAGCAACAACTCGCCCAGGTTGGTCGGGTTGAGGTTCAAGCCAGCGCTCTGGATGGCCTTGTCGACAGCGCCGAGCATGTTGCGCTCAAAAGCCACGACTTGCAGGGTGCGCGAGTCTTTTACGGTGATATTGGCTACCTGAGTGATGGAGGTATCTGCGCCGTAGTACGGCACCATCACACTACCCAGGATGCTTGGGTGAGCCTTGCCGGTACGAATCTGGCCAAATGCATGGGCCAGAGACTCCAGGGATTTCTGCATACGCTCTTGAGCGTCTTTCTTGATTTCGTTGATCATTGTTGGCCTTCCTCGATCAGAGTCCCTTCCGCGCCGCCGTGTACGATATTCAGCAGGGCGCCGGGCTTGTTCATGTTAAATACGCGCAGCGGCATCTTGTGGTCGCGGCACAGGCAAATAGCCGTCAGGTCCATCACACCCAGCTTGCGATCCAGCACTTCATCGTAGGTCAGATGATCGAACTTCTCGGCATGCGGGTCTTTGAATGGGTCGGCAGTATAGACGCCGTCTACCTTGGTGGCCTTGAGCACCACGTCAGCATCGATTTCGATGGCACGCAGGCAGGCAGCCGAATCGGTCGTGAAGAACGGGTTACCCGTGCCTGCGGCAAAGATCACGACTTCCTTGGCGTTCAGGTGGCGCATGGCTTTGCGACGATCATAATGATCAGTCACGCCAACCATGGAAATAGCCGACATCACGATGGCCGAGATATTGGCGCGCTCCAGGGCGTCGCGCATGGCCAGGGCGTTCATCACAGTGGCCAGCATGCCCATGTGGTCGCCAGTGACCCGGTCCATACCGGCAGCACTCAGTGCCGCGCCACGGAACAGGTTACCGCCGCCAATCACCAGGCCGACTTGAACGCCGATGCCGACCAGTTGGCCGACTTCGAGCGCCATGCGGTCGAGCACCTTGGGATCGATCCCGAACTCTTCCGAGCCCATCAGGGCCTCGCCGCTGAGCTTGAGTAGAATGCGTTTATAGCGAGCCTGATAACCACTGCCCTGCTGAGCCATTGCGAATCTCTCCTGCGGCGTATTTTTTAAAAATTCTTGGCGAGCCGTTTACGGCTTGCGTTCACTCTAGCTGGACGCTATCACAGCGCCATCGGAACACGGCTTTGTAAGCCAGTTCCGAAAGGAAGCCAAATAAAAATTGGCCTTCCCATTTGAAAAGAGGCTGCGCGCGTGAGCGGGCAGCCTCTTTCGGCGACAGTTGAAAACTGTCTTATTGCTTGGCGGCAGCCAGCTGGGCAGCAACTTCTTCAGCGAAGTTGTCGACCGGCTTCTCGATGCCCTCGCCTACTTTGTAGTAGGTGAAGGAAACGATTTCAGCACCGGCTTTCTTGGCCAGTTCGCCAACCTTGATTTCAGGGTTCTTGACGAACGCCTGCTCAACCAGGCTCGCTTCAGCCAGGAACTTGCTGATACGGCCTTTGATCATGTTTTCAACGATGTTTTCCGGCTTGCCGGCGATCTTGTCAGCGTTGAGGCTCAGGAACACGGCTTTTTCGCGTTCGATTGCGTCAGCGGACACTTCCGATGGCAGCAGGAATTCCGGGTTGCTGGCCGCTACGTGCATAGCGATGTCTTTTGCCAGCTCAACGTCGCCGCCTTTCAGGGCAACCACGACGCCGATTTTGTTACCGTGCAGGTAACCACCAACCACATCGCCTTCAACGCGAGTCAGGCGACGGATGTTGACGTTTTCGCCAACCTTGCCGACCAGTACCAGGCGATCAGCTTCTTGAGCTTCGATCAACGGCTCAACGGTAGTGAGCTTGTCGTCGAATGCTTTCTTGACGCTGGCAGCAACGAATGCCTTGAAGTCGTCCTGCAGAGCCAGGAAGTCGGTCTGGGAGTTCACTTCCAGCAGAACGGCAGCCTTGCCGTCTTCAACCAGAGCGATAGCGCCTTCAGCAGCAACGTTGCCTGCTTTCTTGGCAGCCTTGATGGCGCCGGAAGCACGCATGTCATCAATGGCTTTTTCGATGTCGCCGCCAGCCTTGGTCAAGGCCTTTTTGCAATCCATCATGCCTTCGCCGGTACGCTCACGCAGTTCTTTAACCAACGCTGCAGTAATCTCTGCCATTTCAAAATCCTCTTGGATAGGTTTTCAACCATTCCACCCGATCAAACGGGCGATCAATTCTTCCCGAATCACCCTTGTAGGCCGCTGCACGTTACAGAAGTTGTAGCTGCGCTGCCGACAAATGGTTTTCGAGGTGGCAAAAAGGGGGCCAAGCCCCCTTTTTGCTTACTGAGTCAACGCCAGGGCGCTAATTACTCAGCGGCAGCTACCGGAGCTTCTTCAACGAACTGCTCGGTACCACCAGCAACGTGGTTGCGACCACGGATTACAGCGTCAGCCATCGAACCCATGTACAGCTGGATAGCGCGGATTGCGTCATCGTTGCCTGGGATGATGTAGTCAACGCCTTCCGGGCTGCTGTTGGTATCGACTACGCCGATAACCGGGATGCCCAGCTTGTTGGCTTCGGTGATCGCGATGCGCTCGTGATCAACGTCGATAACGAACAGTGCGTCAGGCAGACCGCCCATGTCCTTGATACCACCCAGGGAACGATCGAGCTTTTCCAGGTCACGGGAGCGCATCAGCGCTTCTTTCTTGGTCAGCTTGGCGAAAGTACCGTCTTCGGCTTGCACTTCAAGGTCACGCAGACGCTTGATGGAAGCACGGATGGTTTTGAAGTTGGTCAGCATGCCGCCCAACCAGCGGTGATCGACGTACGGCGAACCGCAACGTGCTGCTTCTTCAGCAACGATCTTGCCAGCGGAACGCTTGGTGCCGACGAACAGGATCTTGTTTTTGCCCTGGGCCAGACGCTCTACGAAAGTCAGAGCTTCGTTGAACATTGGCAGGGTTTTTTCAAGGTTGATAATGTGGATCTTGTTACGCGCGCCGAAAATGTATTTACCCATTTTCGGGTTCCAGTAACGGGTCTGGTGACCGAAGTGCACACCGGCCTTCAGCATATCGCGCATGTTGACTTGGGACATGATAGTTCCTTAATAAGTCGGGTTTGGCCTCCACGTATCCCAATGACCAACCAGCGGCATCAAGGCCTCCGGCACCCAGGTCATCGTGTCGACACGTGTGTGGATTTAAGCTTTGCGGGGTATCCCCGGAAAGCGGCGCATTTTATACCACACGAAGGACGAAAACGAAACCCGCAATCACATTTGCCAGCAACCGTGTTCGTGTAACCCCTTGAATAGAGCCGACATACCCCTACTCTATAGAGAGATGCGATTATCAGAGGCTCATGATTTGACGCCATCGTCTGTTAGAATCGCGTTTTTTGAGGCTTGTGCGAACTTCGTAACCATTTGTCGCACGCCCGTAAACCGTATTGATTTCAGCGCGTCGCGCTAGAGAGAGCCTGTATGACCGTTAGTTTGAAAACCGCCGAAGACATCGCCGGCATGCGCATTGCCGGCAAACTGGCTGCCGACGTGCTGGAAATGATTGCCGAGCATGTCAAGCCAGGCGTCACCACCGACACTCTGAACCAGATCTGCCACGACTATATAGTCAACGTGCAAAAGGCCATCCCTGCCCCACTGAACTACAAGGGCTTCCCCAAATCGATCTGCACCTCGGTCAACCACGTGGTCTGCCACGGGATTCCAGGCGACAAGCCGTTGAAGGACGGCGACACCCTGAACATCGACGTCACCGTGATCAAGGACCGCTATTTCGGCGATACCAGCCGTATGTTCCACGTCGGCAACGTGCCGGTCTGGGCTGAGCGCCTGTCCCAGGTCACCCAGGAATGCATGTACAAGGCCATCGAGATCGTAAAACCTGGCTGCCGCCTGGGCGATATCGGTGAAGTGATCCAGAAGCACGCAGAAAAGAACGGCTTTTCGGTGGTGCGCGAATTCTGCGGCCACGGTATCGGCACCGTATTCCACGAAGAACCACAGATCCTGCACTACGGCCGCGCCGGCACCGGCATGGAGCTCAAGGCAGGCATGACCTTCACCATCGAGCCAATGATCAACCAGGGCAAAGCCGACACCAAGGTGCTGGGCGACGGTTGGACCGCCATCACCAAGGACCGCAAGCTCTCGGCCCAGTGGGAACATACCCTGCTGGTCACCGAAACCGGCTACGAGATCTTCACCCTGCGCGCAGACGACACGATCCCTCGCGTCTCGGCGTGATGGTTGCCTCGGTTTTCCAGCTACACCGTTGTGACTGACTCAATAGACAGATAGGAAAGCCGATCGATGCCCCAGGTGGACCCCGAACTCTTCGACCGTGGCCAGTTCCAGGCCGAACTGGCCCTGAAGGCAAGCCCCATCGCCGCCTTCAAGAAGGCTATCCGCCAGGCCCGCGAGGTGCTCGATGAGCGCTTTCGCAGCGGCCGGGACATTCGTCGGCTGATCGAGGACCGCGCCTGGTTCGTCGACAATATCCTGCAAAAGGCCTGGGAGCAGTTCAGTTGGAGCGAAGACGCCGACATCGCCCTGGTAGCGGTCGGCGGCTACGGTCGAGGTGAGTTGCACCCCTACTCCGACATCGACCTGCTGATCCTGCTGGACAGTGCCGATCATGAGATCTTTCGCGATTCCATCGAGCGTTTTCTGACGCTGTTGTGGGACATCGGCCTGGAGGTCGGCCAGAGCGTGCGCTCGGTGGACGAATGCGCCGAAGAGGCACGCGCCGACCTCACCGTCATCACTAACCTGATGGAAAGCCGCACCATTGCCGGGCCGGAACGCCTGCGCCAGCGCATGCTGGAGGTCACCAGCACCGCGCATATGTGGCCAAGCAAGGAGTTCTTCCTGGCCAAGCGTGCCGAGCAAAAAGCCCGGCACCACAAGTACAACGACACCGAATACAACCTGGAACCCAACGTCAAAGGCTCTCCGGGCGGGCTGCGCGACATCCAGACCATCTTATGGGTGGCCCGCCGCCAGTACGGCACCCTCAACCTGCGCGCCTTGGCCGGTGAAGGCTTTCTGGTCGAGAGCGAAAATGCGCTGCTGGCCTCGTCCCAGGAGTTCCTGTGGAAGGTGCGTTACGCCCTGCACATGCTCGCCGGGCGCTCCGAAGACCGCCTGCTGTTCGACCACCAGCGCTCCATCGCCACCCTGCTGGGGTTTGAAGGCGAGGACGCGAAAACCAGCATCGAAAGCTTCATGCAGCAGTATTACCGCGTGGTCATGAGCATTGCCCAGCTCAGCGACCTGATCATCCAGCACTTCGAAGAGGTGATCCTGGCGCCGGAAGACGAAGCCCCGCCGCAGCCGATCAACTCGCGCTTCCAACTGCACGACGGCTATATCGAGGCGCGCAACGACAATGTGTTCCGTCGCACGCCGTTCGCCATGCTGGAAATCTTTGTGCTGATGGCCCAGCAGCCGGAAATCAAAGGCGTGCGCGCCGATACCATCCGCCTGCTGCGGGAAAACCGTCACCTGATCGACGATGATTTTCGCAACGACATCCGTAACACCAGCCTGTTTATCGAACTGTTCAAGTGCAAGATCGGCATTCACCGCAACCTGCGGCGCATGAACCGTTACGGCATCCTCGGCCGCTACCTGCCGGAGTTCGGCTTTATCGTCGGGCAGATGCAGCACGATCTGTTCCACATCTATACCGTCGACGCCCACACCCTCAATTTGATCAAACACCTGCGCAAGTTGCAGTACACCCAGGTGTCAGAAAAATTCCCGCTGGCCAGTAAACTCATGGCCAAGCTACCCAAACCCGAACTGATCTATCTGGCCGGCCTGTACCACGACATCGGCAAAGGCCGGCATGGCGACCACTCTGAAGTCGGCGCGGTCGATGCCGAAGCCTTCTGCCAGCGCCACCAATTGCCGCAGTGGGACAGCCGCCTGATCGTGTGGCTGGTGCAGAACCACCTGGTGATGTCGACGACCGCGCAGCGCAAGGACCTCTCCGACCCGCAGGTGATCCACGACTTTGCCGGGATCGTCGGTGATGAAACCCGCCTCGACTATCTTTACGTGCTGACCGTCTCCGACATCAACGCCACCAACCCGACACTGTGGAATTCCTGGCGCGCCAGCCTGTTGCGCCAGCTCTACACCGAGACCAAGCGCGCGCTGCGCCGTGGCCTGGAAAACCCGGTGGACCGCGAGGAGCAGATCCGCCGCACCCAAAGCGCGGCCCTGGATATCCTCGTGCGCGGCGGCAACGACCCGGATGACGTCGAGCAGCTATGGTCGCAACTGGGCGATGATTACTTCCTGCGCCACACCGCCGGCGACGTGGCCTGGCACAGTGACGCGATCCTGCAACAGCCGGCCGACGGCGGCCCACTGGTGCTGATCAAGGAAACCACCCAGCGCGAATTCGAGGGCGGCACGCAGATCTTCATCTACGCGCCGGACCAGCACGACTTCTTCGCCGTGACCGTGGCCGCCATGGACCAGCTCAACCTGAACATCCATGATGCGCGGGTTATCACCTCCAGCAGCCAGTTCACCCTCGACACCTACATTGTGCTCGACACCGACGGTGACTCGATCGGCGACAACCCGGTGCGCGTGAAAAAGATCCGCGAAGGCCTTACCGAGGCCCTGCGCAACCCTGATGACTACCCGACCATCATCCAGCGCCGGGTGCCGCGCCAGCTCAAGCACTTTGCGTTTGCGCCCCAGGTGACCATTTCCAACGACGCCCAGCGCCCAGTGACCGTGCTGGAACTCAGCGCACCGGACCGCCCAGGCTTGCTGGCGCGCATCGGCGGGATCTTCCTGGAGTTCGACCTGTCGCTGCAAAACGCCAAGATTGCGACCCTGGGGGAACGCGTGGAAGACGTGTTCTTCATTACCGACGCCGACAACCAGCCGCTGTCCGACCCGCAGCTGTGCCTGCGCTTGCAGGAAGCTATCGTGCAGCAATTGAGCGTGAGCCAGGAACCGGGTGTCGAGCTGACCAGACTGACCATTTGATTTTTAACTTCCCAGTGGGCACGGTCCCTGTGGGAGCTGGCTTGCCTGCGATGCGGGCGCCGCGGTGCATCTGGTACACCGCAGCGATGTGATCGCAGGCAAGCCAGCTCCCACAAAAGGCCGCACTCATCTTGATCGAGGCTTACATGAACAACGCCCTGAACCAGCTCCAGCCCTACCCGTTCGAAAAACTGCGCGCCCTGCTCGGCAGCGTTACACCGAACCCGGATAAGCGCCCGATCGCGCTGTCCATCGGCGAGCCGAAGCACAAATCCCCGGCCTTCGTAGCCAAGGCCCTGGCGGATAACCTCGACCAGATGGCGGTGTACCCGACCACCCTGGGCATCCCGGCCCTGCGCGAGGCCATCGGCGCCTGGTGCGAACGGCGCTTCAACGTGCCCAAAGGTTGGCTCGACCCGGCGCGCAACATTTTGCCGGTCAACGGCACCCGCGAGGCGCTGTTTGCCTTCACCCAAACCGTGGTCAACCGCGCTGACGATGCACTGGTGGTCAGCCCCAACCCGTTCTATCAGATCTATGAAGGCGCTGCGTTCCTGGCCGGGGCCAAGCCGCATTACCTGCCATGCCTGGACAGCAATGGTTTCAACCCGGACTTCGACGCCGTTTCGCCAGACATCTGGAAACGCTGCCAGATCCTGTTCCTGTGCTCACCCGGCAACCCGACCGGCGCGCTGATCCCGGTCGAGACCCTGAAAAAGCTCATCGCCCTGGCCGACGAATATGACTTCGTGATCGCCGCCGACGAGTGCTACAGCGAGCTGTACTTCGACGAACAGACCCCGCCGCCAGGCCTGCTCAGCGCCTGTGTCGAACTGGGCCGCCAGGACTTCAAGCGTTGCGTGGTGTTCCACAGCCTGTCCAAGCGCTCCAACCTGCCAGGCCTGCGCTCGGGCTTCGTGGCCGGCGATGCCGATATCCTCAAGGCCTTCCTGCTGTACCGCACCTATCACGGCTGCGCGATGCCGGTGCAAACCCAGCTGGCCAGCATTGCTGCCTGGCAGGATGAGCCCCACGTATTGGCCAACCGTGACATGTATCGGGAGAAATTCGACGCCGTGCTGGCGATTCTCAAGCCGGTGCTGGATGTACAAGCCCCAGACGGCGGCTTCTATCTGTGGCCGAACGTGAAGGGCGACGATGCCGCGTTCTGCCGTGACTTGTTCGTGGAAGAACACGTGACCGTAGTGCCGGGTTCGTACCTGTCGCGCGAAGTCGACGGCTTCAACCCTGGCGCCGGTCGCGTACGCCTGGCGCTGGTTGCGCCGTTGTCGGAGTGTGTGGAAGCGGCGGAACGGATTCGGGACTTCATAAACCGTCGCTGAACACCCCCACAATACCCGCACTGTAATAAAGTGCGGGCAGCGCCACACGATCGACACTGCGCTGCATAAGTAGCCATTTGCTTAAAAACGATAATCGGTGGAATCCTATCAACGACAAGTGCCACTCAATGTTCATTAACGTCTTGAACAATGTAGACATGGCACGATGACAAACCTGAGCACAGCAACTCTCAGTTTCACCTCCACACGCACTCACGACATTGATATATATCAAGCGCCCCCGGATAAATCCCACTCAAGAAAAACCCGCGCTGTTTCAGCACCCGACAAATACTGGCCGCAAAATTCCACGCTGAAGATTGCTGTCTATGATGCCGACGAAGAAGCACTGGAGCACATAAAAAAGGCGGCGAATCTTTGGCTGTCGCATATCAACCTGACCTTTGAATTTGTTTCAGGGGAAGAGGGAGATATACGCATCGCGCTGGACTATGGGGAGACTCAATCAGGCAGCTCTGCACTTGGAACCGACGCGCAAAAGGTACCCCTCTACCTACCGACCATGGTGTTGCCAAACCCTTACGACAACCCAAGATTCGAAGCCATTGCAGCCCATGAGTTCGGGCATGCCCTAGGGTTGCATCACGAACATAAACACCCCAATAGAACGATTGATTTTAATACGCCAACCATCTACAGGCACTTTAAAGGCCATGGATCGAATGAAGCCATCCATAAAGACATTCTCCAGCGCCTCACTGGAAAAAACGTCGCTGCCTCCAAATACGATAGAAACTCAATCATGCATTACGGCTTCACCAGAGACGAACTATGGAAGCAGCCAGCAATCCCTTGGCCCACCCGATTGACAGAACTGGATAAGTCTTTCATAGCCGAGCAGTACCCCAAACCATAAGGCACCGCGGTGTGGACAACTACTTCATCACACCCAGATTCGCCTCACTCATATCCAGATCCGCCAGGACCTCGCGCAACACGTCATCACCAATCTGGTGATGACGGCTCAGGCTGTACAACTCCAAGCGCTGCGCGCGCAAGGCCTTGAGGCGCAATTTGCGTTCAAGCAGGTCCATCTGATGCGCCAGTGCCTGGGCTTCGGCTGAATCGTTGAATACTTCCAGCTGATGACGGTATTCCGACATCAGCCGCGCCTTTAACTCGGTCGCGAGTGCTGCCTGGGCGGCGTCTGGGGTTTCGGTTTCGGCAGGCTCGTCCGCTTCCAGCGCGTGGATGGCGGCTACGGCGGTTTTTTTCCACGCCTCACGCACTTCGTTATGGCGCTTTTCATCGGGGCTCTGCTCGATGCCACGCAATAGCAGCGGCAACGCAATGCAGGCGGCCACCAGCGACAGCAGGATCACGCCGGCGGCGATAAAGATCAGCAGGTCGCGCTCGGGAAAATCCTGGCCAGGCGCCAGCAATAAAGGCACCGACATCACACCCGCCAAAGTGACCGCACCGCGCACGCCACCCACGGTCAATAGCCAGCAGGACCGGGCCGTAGGCACGAGTGTCAGCTCGCTTTTCCCACGCAGCCGCCGTAACAGGCCCGACAAACGCCAGATGCTTTGCACCCAGATAAAGCGCAGCACCACCAGCACCAGGAAGATCGCAACCACATCCAGGCAGCGATACAACAGCGTTGGCCACAGTGTCGGTTCGTGACTGACCACGGCCTTGATGATGTCCGGCAGTTGCAGGCCCAGTAGCAGGAAGATCAGGCCATTAAACGCAAACTCCAGCAGCGACCACACACTGCGGTTGAGCAAGCGCGTGCTGGTCTGGCGTGGCAGCAAGTCGAGCCAGCTTTGCATCATGCCCGCCGCCACCGCCGACAGGATGCCGGATGCACCCAGGCGCTCGGCCAGCACGTAGGCTGCGAACGGCAGCAGCAACATAAACACCACGTGGGTGGCCGGGTCGTCCCAGCCACGGGCAATCATCCAGGCGCGTAAACGGCCGACCAACCAGCTCAGCGCCACGCCTACCGCAAGGCCGCCCACCGCTACCAGCACAAAAGTCAGGCTGGCATCGGCCAGGGAAAACACGCCGGTCAACGCCGCCGCCAGGGCGAACTTGAAGGTCACCAGGCCCGAGGCATCATTCATCAATGCCTCGCCTTGAAGCATATGCATCAAAGGTTTTGGCAGGCGATTTTGGGAAATGGCCGACACCGCCACGGCGTCAGTCGGGGACAATACGGCCGCCAAGGCGAAGGCCACCGGCAACGGGATCGTGGGCAATATCCAATGGATGAAGTAACCGGCGCCCACCACGGTAAATAGCACCAGCCCCACCGCCAGCGTAAGGATCGGGCCTCTGAGCCGCCACAATTCGCGCTTGGGCATGCGCCAGCCATCGGAGAACAGCAACGGCGGCAGGAACAAAAACAGGAACAGCTCCGGGTCCAGCGCCACGTGCAACCCCAGCGTAGGCCAGGCCAGCAAGGCGCCGGCGGCGATCTGCACCAAGGGCAACGGCAGGGGAACAATGCGCCCGACAAGGCGCGAAACGCTGACCAGCATCAGCAGGATAAGAACGGTATAGGCGGTTTGCATAACGCGGGTTTCCCGGACAATCGACTTGCTATGACACCGATCTGGCAACAACTGGCCGTTGAAGTGCCATATTAACCGGCTATGTTACCCGCTTGGCTGCGCAACGGCTTTTGCACATAAGTCGCACTGAATCATCGGCAAGTATGACGAGCGGCACCCAAACCCGCTGGTCGTGGCATAATCCGTGACCTTTAACTTTCATACGTCCAAAGGGGGGCAATTCCTTGACCGCTTCAAGCACAACCTTGCACCTTTTCGGCATCAAAGCCTGCGACACCATGAAAAAGGCGCGCACCTGGCTCGATGAGCACGCTGTGAGCTATGAGTTCCACGACTACAAAACAGCCGGTATCGACCGCGAACACTTGACCCAATGGTGCAACGAGCACGGTTGGCAGGTGGTTTTGAACCGTGCGGGCACCACCTTTCGCAAACTCGAAGACGAACGCAAAGCCGATCTCGATCAGTCGAAAGCCATTGAATTGATGCTCGCACAACCCTCGATGATCAAGCGCCCGGTGCTCGATCTCGGTGACAGAACCCTGATTGGCTTCAAGCCAGATAGTTATTCGGCGGCCCTCAAGTAGGCCAGCCTTCCATTTTTGTAGAGGTAACAGCATGTCCAATTCCCTGTTCAGCCTGGGCTTCGGCGTCGGCACTCAGAACCGCCAAGGTGCTTGGCTGGAAGTGTTTTACGCACAACCGCTGCTCAACCCGTCGGCCGAGATCGTTGCCGCCATCGCGCCGATCCTCGGTTATACCGAGGGCAACCAGGCCATTACTTTCACCGTGAGCCAGGCGCTGCAACTGGCTGACGCGCTCAAAGGTGTCGACACGGCCCAGGCCGCGCTGCTCAGCCGCCTGGCTGAAAGCCACACCCCGTTGGTCGCCACCCTGTTGGCCGAAGACGCCGCACTGACCTCCACGCCTGAGGCCTACCTCAAGCTGCACCTGCTGTCCCACCGCCTGGTCAAGCCCCACGGCCTGAGCCTGGCCGGTGTGTTCCCGCAGTTGCCGAACGTGGCGTGGACCAGCCAGGGCGCAATCGACATCAACGAGCTGGCCGAGCGCCAACTGGAAGCACGCCTGCGTGGCGAGCTGCTGGAAGTGTTCTCGGTGGACAAGTTCCCGAAAATGACTGACTACGTAGTGCCGGCTGGCGTGCGTATCGCTGATGCCGCGCGCATCCGCCTGGGCGCCTACGTGGGCGAAGGCACCACCGTGATGCACGAAGGTTTCGTCAACTTCAACGGTGGCACCGAAGGCCCGGGCATGATCGAAGGCCGTGTATCGGCAGGTGTATTCGTCGGCAAGGGTTCGGACCTGGGCGGCGGTTGCTCCACCATGGGCACCCTGTCGGGCGGCGGCAACATCGTGATCAAGGTGGGCGAAGGCTGCCTGATCGGCGCCAACGCCGGTATCGGTATCCCGTTGGGCGACCGCAATACCGTGGAGTCGGGCCTGTACGTGACTGCCGGTACCAAGGTTGCTCTGCTAGACGAGCACAACCAACTGGTCAAAGTGGTCAAGGCGCGCGAACTGGCCGGCCAGCCGGACCTGCTGTTCCGCCGCAATTCCCAGACCGGTGCCGTGGAGTGCAAAACCCACAAATCGGCGATCGAACTGAACGAAGCGCTGCACGCTCACAACTAAGCAGCCACTCGATGCCACTAGCGGGCCCCACACCTGGGGCTCGCTTATACGAGTCTTAAGACCATGCTTGTGCCCTCCCCCTGGCGCGCCGATTTTCCGGCCATCGCCACCCTGCAACGGCAAGACCAGACCTACCTGGACAACGCCGCCACCACGCAAAAACCCCAAGCCCTGTTGGATGCCATCAGCCATTACTACGCCAATGGCGCAGCCAATGTGCACCGTGCCCAGCATTTGCCGGGTGCCCACGCGACCCAGGCGTTTGAAGACAGTCGCAGCAAGGTCGCGCAGTGGTTGAATGCAGGTGACAGCGGGCAGATCGTGTTTACCCACGGCGCGACGTCTGCGCTGAACCTCCTGGCCTATGGCCTTGAGCACTTATTCAATGCGGGTGATGAAATTGTCATCAGCGCCCTGGAACACCACGCCAACCTGCTGCCCTGGCAGCAACTGGCCAAACGTCGCGCGCTGACGCTGGTGGTCTTGCCCCTTGGCGATGATGGCGTGATTGACCTGCAAGCCGCCGCCGAATTGATCAGCCCGCGCACGCGCTTGCTGGCAGTGAGCCAGCTGTCCAACGTACTCGGCGCCTGGCAACCTTTGGAGGTCTTGCTGCCAATGGCCAAGGCCCACGGTGCCTTGACCGTGGTCGATGGCGCCCAAGGCATTGTCCATGGTCGCCACGACGTACAGGCGCTGGGTTGCGACTTCTACGTGTTTTCCAGTCATAAGCTCTACGGCCCGGACGGCGTCGGCGTGCTGTATGGCCGCAACGAAGCGCTGCATCACCTGCGCCACTGGCAGTTTGGCGGCGAGATGGTGCAGCAGGCCGAGTATCAAAGTGCGAGCTTTCGCCCTGCCCCGCTGGGTTTCGAAGCGGGCACGCCGCCGATTGCAAGTGTGATCGGCCTGGGTGCCACGCTGGACTACCTGAACTCTCTGGACCAGCCGGCCGTGGTCGCCCATGAAGCAGCCCTGCATGACTACCTGCTGCGCGGCCTGAAAGCACGCAATGGCGTGCGCGTACTGGGCTCGCCCCAGGTGGCACTCGCCAGTTTCGTGGTGGAGGGCGTGCATAACGCCGACCTGGCTCATCTGTTGACCGAACAAGGCATTGCCGTGCGAGCTGGCCATCATTGCGCCATGCCATTGCTCAAGGCCATGCACTTGTCCGGAGCGATCCGTGTGTCCCTGGCGCTGTATAACGACTCCGATGACCTGGAGCGCTTCTTTGAAGCGCTGGATCAGGCGCTGGATATGTTGCGATGAGCTTGCCTGCGGATGCCATCAGCGCGCTTGAGTCGTTTCAGGCAGTAGGCAGTTGGGAACAACGCGCCCGCATGCTGATGCAGTGGGGCGAGCGGCTGCCGGCGTTGACGGCTGACGAAAAGGTTGAGGCCAACCTCGTGCAGGGCTGTGAAAGCCTGGTGTGGTTGGTCGGCCGTTTACAGGACGGCCATTGGCAGTTTGCCGCGAGCAGCGATGCGCGAATGATCCGGGGGTTGGTGGCGTTGCTGCTGGCACGGGTCAATGGGTTGTCGGCAAGTGAGTTGCAGGCGGTTGACTTGCCGGACTGGTTTACACAGTTGGGCCTGTCGCGCCAGCTGTCGCCGTCGCGCAGCAATGGGCTTAATGCTGTACTGCAGCGCATGCAAGAGCTGACCTGTACGCAAAACTAATGTGGGAGCTGGCTTGTGTGGGAGCTGGCTTGCCTGCGATGCAGGCACCTCGGTCTATCAGTCAAAGCCAGCTCCCACATTTTGTTTTGTGCAGGACAGCTAGATCTGGGTAGGTTTAACCCGCTCCGACGGCCTGCGCACCCCGGCCACAATCTTGTCCACCGCCTTGGTCGCCGCCACCATGCCAAACGTGGCCGTGACCATCATCACCGCGCCAAACCCGCCCGCACAGTCCAGCTTCACGCCGTCACCGACAAAACTTTTCTGCAAACAAATGCTGCCGTCCGGCTTGGGATAGCGCAGCTGCTCGGTAGAGAACACACACGGCACGCTGTAATGGCGGGTCACGGTGCGCGAAAAGCCGTAGTCGCGGCGTAGCGTGGAGCGCACTTTCGAGGCCAGCGGGTCGTTGAAGGTGCGGTTCAAGTCGCAGACCTGGATCAGCGTCGGGTCGATTTGCCCGCCGGCGCCGCCGGTGGTGATGATCTGGATCTTGCGGCGCTTGCACCAGGCGATCAGCGCGGCCTTGGCGTTCACGGCGTCGATGCAGTCGATCACGCAATCGATATTCGGCGTGATGTACTCAGCCATGGTGTCACGGGTCACGAAGTCCGCCACCGCGTGCACCGTGCAATCCGGGTTGATGCCGCGCAGGCGTTCGGCCATTACCTCGACCTTGGGCTTGCCCACGGTGCTGTCCAGGGCGTGCAACTGGCGGTTGCTGTTGCTGACGCAGACATCGTCCAGGTCAAACAGCGAAATCTCGCCCACGCCGCAACGGGCCATGGCTTCCGCCGCCCAAGAGCCCACGCCGCCGACGCCGACGATCGCCACATGGGCCGCTTTCAAGCGTTCCAGGCCTTCAATGCCATACAAGCGGGCGACGCCTGCAAACCGCGGATCTTCTGTGCTCATGACCATTACCCCAAAAACCGGCGCGCATTATGGACTACACAGCGACAAGTTCGAAGCTTCCAGCTACAAGTAAAGAACTTAGAGGGTCTTTCGCTGACTAACGTCCGGCTTTTCTCTGTCTGCTGTACGCTCAGTTAAAGGCCGGTGTAGGATGCGCGCCGTTCGGCGTAGGCCGACACCTCTTTTCGTTCCACACCCTTTGGAACCCGAAATAGCCATGTCATCGCGTAAATTTGGACTCAACCTGGTGGTAGTGCTGGCAATTGCCGCGCTGTTTACCGGCTTCTGGGCGCTGATAAACCGCCCGGTCACCACCCCTAACTGGCCTGAACAGATCTCCGGGTTCTCCTACTCGCCGTTCCAACAAGGCCAGTTCCCGCAGAAAGACCAGTACCCCACCGACGACCAGATGCGCCAGGACCTGGCGATCATGAGCAAGCTGACGGACAACATCCGTACTTACTCAGTCGACGGCACCTTGGGCGATATCCCCAAACTGGCCGAAGAGTTCGGCCTGCGCGTGACCCTGGGGATCTGGATCAGCCCGGACCTGGAACGCAACGAGCGTGAAATCCAGCGCGCCATCGAGATCGCCAACAACTCCCGCAGTGTCGTGCGCGTGGTCGTCGGTAACGAGGCGCTATTTCGCGAAGAAATCACCCCAGAGGCGCTGATCGTGCTGCTGGACCGGGTGCGCGCCGCCGTGAAAGTGCCGGTGACCACCTCCGAGCAATGGCACATCTGGGAAAAGAACCCGCAACTGGCCAAGCACGTCGACCTGATCGCCGCGCACATCCTGCCGTTCTGGGAGTTCATCCCGATGGACAAGGCCGGCCAGTACGTACTGGACCGTGCACGGGATCTGAAAAAGCTGTTCCCGAAAAAACCGCTGCTGCTCTCGGAAGTGGGCTGGCCGAGCAACGGCCGTATGCGCGGTGGCAATGAAAGCTCGCCGGCAGACCAGGCGATTTACCTGCGTACGCTGGTGAACAAACTGAACCGCCAGGGTTACAACTACTTCGTAATCGAGGCCTTCGACCAGCCGTGGAAAGTCAGCGACGAAGGCTCGGCGGGCGCTTATTGGGGCGTGTACAACGCCGCACGCCAGCAGAAATTCAACTTTGAAGGCCCGGTCGTCGCGATCCCGCAATGGCGCGTGCTGGCCATCGGCTCGGTGGTGCTGGCGCTGCTGTCGCTGACCCTGCTGATGATCGACGGCTCGGCCCTGCGCCAGCGTGGCCGCACCTTCCTGACCTTTATCGCGTTCCTCTGTGGTTCGGTATTGGTCTGGATCGGTTACGACTACAGCCAGCAATACAGCACCTGGTTCAGCGTCACCGTCGGCATTTTGCTGGCCCTCGGCGCGTTGGGCGTGTTTATCGTGTTGCTCACCGAAGCCCACGAACTGGCTGAAGCGGTGTGGACCCACAAGCGCCGGCGTGAATTCCTGCCGGTGGAAGGCGATTCGGACTACCGCCCGAAAGTCTCGATCCATGTGCCGTGCTACAACGAGCCGCCAGAGATGGTCAAACAGACCCTCGACGCCCTGGCCGCCCTCGATTACCCGGACTTCGAAGTCCTGATCATCGACAACAACACCAAGGACCCAGCCGTCTGGGAGCCCGTACGTGACTACTGCGAAACCCTCGGCCCGCGCTTCAAGTTCTTCCACGTCTCGCCCCTGGCCGGTTTCAAGGGCGGCGCGCTGAACTACCTGATCCCGCATACCGCCAAGGATGCCGAAGTGATCGCAGTGATCGACTCGGACTACTGCGTGTCGCCCAACTGGCTCAAGCACATGGTGCCGCACTTCGCCGACCCGAAAATCGCCGTGGTGCAGTCGCCGCAGGACTACCGCGACCAGAACGAGAGCACTTTCAAGAAGCTCTGCTACGCCGAATACAAAGGCTTCTTCCATATCGGCATGGTCACCCGCAACGACCGTGACGCGATCATCCAGCACGGCACCATGACCATGACCCGTCGCTCGGTGCTCGAGGAACTGGGCTGGGCCGACTGGTGCATCTGTGAAGACGCCGAACTCGGCCTGCGCGTGTTCGAGAAAGGCCTGTCGGCCGCGTATTACCACGACAGCTACGGCAAGGGCTTGATGCCGGATACCTTTATCGACTTCAAGAAGCAGCGTTTCCGCTGGGCCTACGGCGCGATCCAGATCATCAAGCGCCACACCGCCAGCCTGTTGCGCGGCAAGGGCACCGAGCTGACCCGCGGCCAGCGCTACCACTTCCTCGCGGGCTGGTTGCCGTGGGTGGCGGATGGCATGAACATCTTCTTCACAGTCGGCGCCCTGTTGTGGTCGGCGGCGATGATTATCGTGCCGACCCGTGTTGACCCGCCGCTGCTGATTTTCGCGATCCCGCCGTTGGCGTTGTTTGTGTTCAAGGTCGGCAAGATCATCTTCCTCTACCGCCGTGCGGTGGGTGTGAACTTGAAGGACGCATTCTGCGCGGCGCTGGCCGGGCTGGCGTTGTCACACACCATCGCCAAGGCGGTGCTGTATGGCTTCTTCACCACCAGTATTCCGTTCTTTCGCACACCGAAAAACGCCGATAACCACGGCTTCTGGGTCGCGATTTCCGAAGCCCGCGAAGAGATGTTCATCATGTTGCTGTTGTGGGGCGCCGCACTCGGGATTTACCTGGTGCAGGGCCTGCCGAGTAATGACATACGCTTCTGGGTGGTGATGCTGCTGGTGCAATCGCTGCCGTATGTGGCGGCGCTGATCATGGCGTTCCTGTCGTCGCTGCCAAAACCTGCACCTAAGGTTGAGCCGGCAACCGCTGAGTAAAAACTTGCGCAATGCACTAAACGGCGGCCTCTGGCCGCCGTTTTGCTATAAGATAACGGCCGTTTTACGAGACTTGGCCAGGCCCTGCTTTCTGTGGGAGCTGGCTTGCCTGCGATAGCAGCGCCGCGGTGTAGCTGCCAGACCGAGGCGTCTGTATCGCAGGCAAGCCAGCTCCCACATTAGATTTGCGCCGATTCAGGTTCTGTATTCCACATTCGTCCTGCGCGCCCATTACACGCTTCCCGGAGTTTTCCCATGACGGCCCATGCCGACCTTTCGCCGACCCTTCAACTTGCCATCGACTTGATCCGTCGCCCATCAGTGACGCCGATTGATGCCGACTGCCAGAAGCTGATGATGCAGCGCCTGGGCGACGCAGGTTTTGCACTTGAGCCGATGCGTATCGAAGATGTGGACAACTTCTGGGCCACCCATGGCAAGCACGAAGGCCCGGTGCTGTGCTTTGCCGGCCACACCGATGTGGTGCCGACCGGCCCGGTGCAGGCCTGGCAGAACGACCCGTTCGATGCGTTGATCGACGAGCACGGCATGCTCTGCGGGCGTGGCGCAGCGGACATGAAAGGCAGCCTGGCGGCAATGCTGGTGGCTTCGGAGCGTTTTGTCACCGACTACCCGGACCACAAGGGCTCGGTGGCTTTTCTGATCACCAGTGATGAAGAAGGCCCGGCGCACCACGGCACCAAAGCGGTGATTGAGCGTCTGGCGGCACGCAAGGAGCGTCTGGACTGGTGCATCGTCGGCGAACCGTCGAGCACCACGCTGGTGGGCGATGTTGTGAAGAACGGCCGTCGCGGCTCCCTCGGCGCCACCTTGACCGTGCGCGGCGTGCAGGGCCACGTGGCATACCCGCACCTGGCGAAAAACCCGATCCACCTGGCAGCACCGGCGCTGGCGGAACTGGCTGCCGAGCATTGGGACGATGGCAACACCTTCTTCCCACCGACCAGCTTTCAAATCTCCAACCTCAATTCCGGCACCGGCGCCACCAACGTGATTCCGGGTGACCTGACAGCAGTGTTCAACTTCCGTTTCTCCACCGAATCCACCGTCGAAGGCCTGCAACAGCGGGTTGCGGCGATTCTGGATAAACACGGCCTGGACTGGCACGTTGATTGGGCCTTGTCTGGCCTGCCATTCCTCACCGAGCCGGGCGCGTTGCTGGATGCTGTCTCGGCCAGCATCAAGGCGATTACCGGCCGCGAGACCAAGGCGTCCACCAGCGGCGGCACGTCCGACGGGCGCTTCATTGCCACCCTCGGCACTCAGGTGGTGGAGCTGGGCCCGGTCAACGCGACGATTCATCAGGTCAACGAACGCATTCTGGCCAGCGACCTCGATGTGCTGACCGAAATCTACTACCAAACCCTGATCAAGTTGCTCGCCTGATGCTCGCGTGCCCCCTTTGCAGCGCACCGCTCAACGCGGTGGATAATGGCGTGGCGTGCCCCGCTGGGCACCGTTTCGACCGTGCGCGCCAGGGTTACCTGAACCTGTTGCCGGTGCAGCACAAGAACAGCCGCGACCCAGGCGACAACCTCGCCATGGTCGAGGCACGCCGCGACTTTCTCAATGCCGGGCACTATGCGCCAGTGGCCAGGCGCCTGGCCGAACTGGCCGCCGAGCGCGCGCCGCAGCGCTGGGTGGACATCGGGTGTGGCGAGGGTTACTACACCGCGCAAATCGCCGACGCCCTGCCCCACGCTGACGGTTATGCGCTGGATATCTCCAAGGAAGCGGTGAAACGCGCGTGCAAACGCAACCCGGCGCTGACCTGGTTGATCGCCAGCATGGCCCGCGTGCCGTTGGCGTCGGGCAGTTGCCAGTTTCTCGCCAGCGTGTTCAGCCCTTTGGACTGGGAAGAGGCCAAGCGCCTGCTCAGCCCCGGCGGCGGTTTGATGAAGGTTGGCCCGACTGCCGGCCACCTGATGGAATTGCGCGAACGCCTGTACGACGAAGTGCGTGAATACACCGACGACAAGCATTTGGCTTTGGTGCCGCAAGGCATGCGCCTGGCGCACAGTGAAACGCTGGAATTCACCCTGAGCCTGATCGAACCCCAGGACCGCGCCAACCTGCTGGCGATGACGCCCCATGGGTGGCGCGCGAGTGCCGAGCGCCGTACTGAAGTGATCGAGGCCGCCGAGCCGCTGCTGGTCACCGTGTCGATGCGCTACGATTATTTCGTGCTTCAATAACCGACTTTTAAGTATCCGCGAATGGATTTTCGAATCCCGCAACGAGGAACATCCATGCGCCAACCTGATATCGAGATTTACCTGAAAGACGCCGACGTCGACTACAAGGCCATCGCCGCCTGGCTGGGTGCCGCCCTGGGCCCATGCACCGACTGGGTTCAGAAAGGCCAGACCTACAAGTGCAAGGCCGGCACTGTACCGGTCACTTGGTTGCCAAAAGCCGTGGGCAAGTGGAACAGCCTGTACCTGGAAAGCGACCAGACGCCGTGGGACGACGACATCGCCTGCGCCCGCGCCGCCTTTGCCGCGCTGAACGTCGAAGTGCGCTGCGCGCCGGGTACCTGGGTTGAGGAGGAAGGCGAGGAAAGCGCTGATAGCTGGATTCGCATCAGTGCTGACGGCGAAGAGCAGATCACCTGGAAAACTGCCTGATCCAAACCTGAAAACCCAATCAATGTGGGAGCTGGCTTGCCTGCGATAGCATCACCGCGGTCCGACTGTTAGACCGAGGTGTCTGCATCGCAGGCAAGCCAGCTCCCACAGTTGATTGGGTTGGCAGGACAAGGGTGTTACAGACCCACCACATCCTCAGCCTGCAAGCCCTTCTCGCCGGTCACCACGGCGTATTCCACCTGCTGGCCCTCGGCCAATGAGCGGTGGCCCTCACCGCGAATGGCGCGGTAGTGCACAAACACATCCTTGCCGTCTTCACGCTGGATAAAGCCATAGCCCTTTGCATCGTTGAACCACTTCACATTGCCGGTTTCACGCGTTGCCATCTGTCTTACTCCCACATGCATTTTTATTGTTGAGTCGCTCGCATTGAACTGCCGAGTATAAGACAGGCTCAAAAACGATCAACTCAAGTTTACATCGCTGCTTTTTTGCCGATTTTCGGCGAATACGGCACACTACCCGCCCGAGCACCTGCTCGGTTTTTTCCACTTGAAGCAGCACGCCTATGACCCGCTCCCCGTTCCGCCGTCTGGTGTTTGGCACCTTGCGCCGACTGTTGTACCTCTGGGTTCGCTCGGAGACGATCAATCAGTCGTCCCTAACCCTTAACCTGGACCGCAGCCGGCCGGTGTTTTACGTCCTGCAATCGCCCTCTCTCACCGAATTGGCGGTGGTCGACAAGGAATGCACCAAGGCCGGCCTGCCGCGCCCGGTGCTGCCGGTGTCAGTGGGTTCGTTGATCGAACCCGCCGCGTTCTTCTACCTCACGCCCGAACCCGACTGGCTCGGCCGCCAGGACAAGCGCGGCGCGCCGCCAACCCTGACCCGCCTGGTCAACACCCTGACCGAGCACGCCGAAGAGAATGCACAAATCATTCCGGTCAGCGTGTTCTGGGGGCAGTCGCCCGAAAGCGAGTCCAGCCCGTGGAAACTGCTGTTCGCCGACAGCTGGGCCGTCACCGGCCGCCTGCGCCGCTTGTTGAGCATCCTGATCCTGGGCCGCAAGACCCGTGTGCAATTCTCCGCGCCTATCAACCTGCGTGAATTGATCGAGCACAATAAAGGCCACGAACGTACCGTGCGCATGGCCCAGCGCATCCTGCGTGTGCACTTTCGTAACCTGAAGACTGCGGTCATCGGCCCCGACCTGTCTCACCGCCGTAACCTGGTCAAAGGCCTGGTCAACATGCCGCTGGTGCGCCAGGCCATCGCCGATGAAGCCGAGCGCGAGAAAATCACCCCGGAAAAAGCCAAGGCCCAGGCCCTGCGCTACGGCAACGAGATCGCTTCGGACTACACCTACACCGCGATTCGCTTTCTGGAAGTGGTATTGAGCTGGTTCTGGAACAAGATCTACGACGGCATCAAGGTCAACAATATCGAAGGTGTGCAAAAGGTTGCCCAGGGTTACGAGGTGATCTACGTGCCTTGCCACCGCAGCCACATCGACTACCTGCTGCTTTCGTACCTGCTGTTCAAAAACGGCCTGACCCCGCCGCACATTGCCGCCGGCATCAACCTGAACATGCCGGTGATCGGCAGCCTGTTGCGCCGTGGCGGTGCATTTTTCATGCGCCGCACCTTCAAGGGCAACCCGCTGTACACCTCGGTGTTCAACGAGTACCTGCACACCCTGTTCACCAAGGGCTTCCCGGTGGAGTACTTCGTCGAAGGCGGACGCTCGCGCACCGGGCGCATGCTGCAACCGAAAACCGGCATGCTGGCGATCACCCTGCGCAGCTTTTTGCGTTCCTCACGCATGCCGATCGTGTTCGTGCCGGTGTATATCGGCTATGAACGCGTACTCGAAGGCCGTACCTACCTGGGCGAGTTGCGCGGGGCGAGCAAGAAGAAAGAATCGATCTTCGATATTTTCAAAGTGGTCGGCGCGCTCAAGCAGCGCTTTGGTCAGGTCGCGGTCAACTTCGGCGAGCCGATCAAGCTGGCCGAGTTCCTCGACGCCGAGCAGCCGGACTGGCGTGCCCAAGAGCTGGGCCCGAACTACAAACCGGCGTGGCTCAATGAAACCACCAACCGCCTCGGCGAACAGGTGGCACGCCACCTCAACGAAGCCGCAGCGGTCAACCCGGTAAACCTGGTGGCCCTGGCGCTGCTTTCGACCACACGCCTGGCCCTGGATGAACAGGCCATGGCCCGCCAGTTGGACCTGTACCTGGCACTGCTACGCCGTGTGCCCTACTCGCCGCACACCACCTTGCCGGAAGGCGATGGGCTGGCGCTGATCAAGCACGTCAAGGACATGAACCTGCTCTCGGAGCAGAGTGACGCCCTGGGCAAAATTGTGTATCTGGATGAGCAGAACGCCGTCCTGATGACCTATTACCGCAACAACGTGCTGCATATTTTTGCCCTGCCGGCGCTGCTGGCGAGCTTCTTCCAGAGCAGCTCGCGCATGAGCCGCGAGCAGATCCTGCGCTTCACTCGCGCGCTCTACCCTTACCTGCAATCGGAGTTGTTTATCCGCTGGTCGCTGGAAGAGTTGGACGCCGTCGTCGACCAATGGCTGGAAGCCTTTGTCGAGCAAGGCCTGCTTCGGTTTGAAAACAACGTGTACCTGCGCCCGGCCCCGAGTTCGCGGCACTTTGTGCTGCTGACGCTGTTGTCCAAGAGCATCGCCCAGACCCTGCAACGCTTCTACATGGCGATCTCGCTGCTGCTTAACAGCGGCCAGAACAGCATCAGCGCCGAAGAGCTGGAAGACCTGTGCACGATCATGGCCCAGCGCCTGTCGATCCTGCATGGCCTGAACGCGCCGGAGTTCTTCGACAAGAGTCTTTTCCGACATTTTATCCAGACATTGCTGGAGCAAGATGTGCTGCGCCGCGACGAGGCCGGGAAATTGAGTTACCACGACCTGCTGGGTGAGCTGGCGGAAGGCGCGGCCAAACGCGTGCTGCCTGCCGAGATTCGTCTGTCGATTCGCCAGGTGGCCTTGCATCGCGTCGACGGCGCAGTTGAAGCGCCTGTGGAACCGGCAGAAAGCCGCTAGATTGACTGAGGCGCCGGGCTGTTTCCGGCGCCGTTGAAAAGGAGCTGTACCATGAAAAAGATCATCCTCCTGGGCCTTACCGCCCTGCTCGGAGCCTGCCAATCCATGACCCCAGCCCCCAAGGCCAGCCTCGACGGCGAAGTGTTCTACCTGCAACGCATCGCCTTGCCGCCCGCGGCCACCCTGAGCGTCAGTCTGCAGGACGTGTCGCTGATGGACGCGCCGGCGGTGACCCTGGCCGAACAGAAAGGCCCGGTCAAAGGCCAGGTGCCGCTGCCGTTTCACCTGAGCTACGACCCGGCCCAGGTCAAACCCGGCCACACTTACTCGGTGAGCGCTCGCATCGAGCTGGACGGCAAGCTACTGTTTATTACCACCGAACGCCACGCGGTGCAGCTCGACGGCAAGGACGAACAGCCACTGCGTCTGCGCGTTGATGCTGTCGCACACTGACCTTTCCAGACCATAAGCCCGAACATAAGGAAGCGCTCATGCTCCGTCACTCTCTTCGCCTCACTGCCCTGTGTGCCGGCCTGTTACTCGGTGCGAACGCCATGGCCCTGGACCTTGGCAGCCTGTCCCAGGGCGACGCCAGCGGCGGCCTCAAAGACGCCCTGACCCAAGGCGCCCAGATCGCCGTGAAACAACTGGGCGTGCCCGGTGGCTTCAGCAACAACCCCGAAGTGAAGATCGGCTTGCCAGGCAAACTCGGCAAAGTCGCCGACAAGCTGAAGATGTTCGGCATGGGTGACCAGGTCACGCAGCTGGAAACCAGCATGAACAAGGCCGCCGAAACGGCCGTGACCCAGGCGCAACCGATTCTGGTCAATGCCGTCAAAAACATGAGCGTGACTGACGCCAAGGGCATTCTCAGCGGCGGCCAGGACTCGGCGACGCAGTACTTGAACAAAAGCAGCCGCGAGCAGATCCGCGCCAAGTTCCTGCCGATCGTCAAGGCCGCTACCGACAAGGTTGGGGTTGCGCAGCAGTACAACGCCCTGGCCGGCAAGGCGGCAGCATTTGGCGCAGTGGATGCCAAAAGTGCCAACGTTGAAAACTACGTGACCGAACAGGCGCTGGACGGCTTGTTCAAGATGATCGCGCAGCAGGAAGAAACCATTCGCAAAAACCCGGCGGCCGCGGCCACCAGTCTGGCCAAGAAGGTGTTTGGGGCACTATAAGCTTCTCAAACACACTGGTCCCACTGCGCCAAGGCCGCTTACCACGGGCCTTGGCGCAGTTGTTTCAGGCCAAGCCCCTTAACGATTCAGCGTAAAAAGCGGATAGCTAGGCCTGTAGGGTGAAGGTTGCTCGTAGACCGTGTGCTGCTGTGGATACGGCCTGCCATGGTTGGTCTGGGTTGGATAGGTGTGGCCCACGTTCGGCCGGACTGTATGAGGACGATGTTGGGGATAGTGGTGATTGTTTGTTGCGTGCCCCGACCTATACCCATTTCCAAAATTGTTGCGCGGTGCATTATTGCCCAACAGGGCTCCGAGCAGCGCACTTTTGAAAGCAATTACAGCATCAAAAAAAGCCATGTAACTCTCCATAAACTCATTGAATAGGTCGGACTGCCAACTCAGGGAAGTCCAAACCTGCGCCTGTCCATCAGGCAATTCTGAGTGGAGTAAAAAAGGCAAACGTTCCAAAGGCGCAGACGCCTGTTTGCATCAGGATGTGAGTCAGTGCTACTACGTCAGCGTGAATGACCAGGCGACCGTCACTACCATCAAAATCGCGAAGCTTACGTTAAGTCGTCGACTCCAAACGGGGTGGATGAACAACTTGCGCATCCGGCTGCCTGCAAAAAGCCACAAAAAATCGAATACCACGCAAACCAATAAACAAATAAGCGCTTTTGTGCCCTGCTCCCAGCCCGGCGTCGTGCCCAAGGTGAAACTGCCCAGTAACGCTGCAAACGCGGCATACGCCTTGATATTTGCAACCCCCAGCACAAAACCGGCACCCCAGCCCGGCGTGACCACGGCTTGCTGATCCTGAATGGGCGGTGCCGTACCAATGCGGTAAGCCAACCAAAAAATATAAACAATGGAGATGATCGTCAGTGCCACCGCCAACCCGGGAAAGCTGTGCAAGACCACATACAGCCCAGAAACAACCAACGCCATGGCAATCACTAAACCCAGGGTGATCCCGACAAAAAACTGAAACGAGCGTTGCATGCCATACGCCGCGCCGCTGGCAGCCAGCGCCAGAGTCGCGGGGCCGGGGCTGGCCAGTAAGGCGATAGCTGCGAGAGTAAAGGTGAATATCGCCTGGTAAACACTTAGCGTGACATCAAACATGTGAAGCGCCTCGGTAGCCTTATTCAAAACTTAATGAAACCGCACCGCCTTGTAGTTGTAACTCGACGTTAGCACCCCTCACAACCACCACGCACTGGACCGCTTTGCACATTCATACACCCATTCAATAAAATTTATAGCAAGTTAAAAACACTCACTCAAACACAGCCGCATCGTTTAGCCGGCGGTAACTTTTGAACGCAGCTGTAATTCGCACATTCAAGAATAAAAAAATAGATGGAAACCTTTTAAAAATCCATTCTTTTGTCAGGGATCTGTGGTATGTAAGATTTTCACGCTATTTCATCAATGTTCGTAAGGTCCATCTAATGAAAAGGCTTACAAAAAACGATCAGACACTCGATGCAATTGATCGCGCGCTGCTGGTCGCCCTGCATCAGAATGCCCGTGCCTCTATCCGCGCGCTCAGCCGGCAGGTGGGATTGTCCGCTCCTGGTTGCAGTGAGCGTCTCAAACGCCTGGAAGTGGCAGGGGTTATAAGTGGGTTCAGCGTAGCGTTGGACGCGCAGGCACTGGGGTTTGCGCTGCAGGCACTGGTGCGGGTAAAACCGCTGACGGGAAATTTTCAAACAGTGGAGCAGCTACTGTCAGACATGCCTGAATGTATTGTCTGTTACAAGATCACCGGGGAAGACAGTTTCGTCTGCCATCTGTACACACATTCCGTTAACCACCTTGATCAAACCTTGCAAAAAATAACGCCGTTGGCCGACACCAACACCTCTATTATAAAAACCGTCGAGAAGAAACTGCCCCTGTTCTAAATAAACAAGTGGGAGACATTCAGGCTTAAACAGCAGTTATCGAATTTCAGGCTTTTCCCACACCCGTCAATACTATCGATACGCCTTCACGCCTCCCGTTATGAACTAGTGCGCCTCCTTCTTAATGCGAAACCATGCCGCATACAGGGCTGGCAAGAACAATAACGTCAACGCGGTCGCCACAATCAACCCGCCCATGATAGCCACCGCCATCGGCCCGAAGAACACGCTGCGCGACAGCGGAATCATTGCCAATACCGCCGCAAGCGCCGTCAGCACAATCGGGCGAAAGCGTCGGACGGTGGCTTCGATGATCGCCTGCCAGGGCGCCAGTCCCGCCTTGATGTCTTGTTCAATCTGGTCCACCAGGATCACCGAGTTACGCATGATCATGCCCGACAGCGCGATGGTGCCGAGCATGGCGACAAAGCCGAAGGGCTGGCGGAACACCAGCAGGAACAAGGTCACGCCGATCAAGCCCAGCGGCGCCGTCAGAAACACCATTGCAGTGCGTGAGAAACTGCGCAGTTGCAGCATCAGCAAGGTCAGCACTACCACGATAAACAGCGGCACGCCGGCCTTGACCGAGTTCTGGCCACGGGCCGAATCCTCGACGGTGCCGCCCACTTCGAGCAGGTAGCCGTCCGGCAGTTCGGCGCGCACGCCTTCCAGGGTCGGCAGGATCTGCTGGACCAAGGTTGCCGGTTGTTCCTTGCCGTAGATATCGGCACGCACGGTCACCGTCGGCAGGCGATTGCGGTGCCAGATGATGCCTTCTTCAAAGCCATATTCGAGGGTCGCAATCTGCGACAGCGCTACGCTTTTGCCGTTGTCGGTCGGCACCGCCAGGCTCGGCAGCAGCGACAACTCGGTACGTTCATGCACGGTGCCGCGCAGCAGGATCTCGATCAACTCGTTGTCCTCGCGGTACTGGCTGACGCTGGAGCCGGTCAAGGAACTTTGCAGGAACTTCGACAGGTTGGCAGTGCTGACGCCCAGCGCACGGGCACGGTCCTGGTCGATATTCAGGTAGACGATCTTGCTCGGTTCCTCCCAGTCCAGGTGCACGTTGACCACGTGGGTATTTTCGCGAACCTTGGCCGCGACCTTGCGCGCCAGGGCACGGACTTCTTCGATGTGCTCGCCGGTCACGCGAAACTGCACCGGGTAGCCCACGGGCGGGCCGTTTTCCAGGCGCGTGACGCGTGAACGCAGGTCGGGGAATTGTTCGTTAAGGGTCTCGATCAGCCAGGTGCGCAGGCTTTCGCGTTCCTCGATGGTTTTGGCCAGTACCACAAACTGCGCAAAGCTGGCGGCCGGCAGTTGTTGGTCCAGCGGCAGGTAGAAGCGCGGCGAACCGGTGCCCACATAGGCCACATAGTTGTCGATGCCAGCATGTTCCTTGAGCAAGGCTTCCAGGCGCTTGACCTGGTCGGCGGTGTTGCTCAGCGAAGCACCTTCAGCCAGTTTCAGGTCGACCATCAGCTCCAGGCGACCGGAGGCCGGGAAGAACTGCTGAGGTACAAAACGGAACAGCGCCACCGAGCCGATAAACAACAACAAGGTCAACACGATCACGGTTTTGCGCCGACGCACACACCATTCGACCAAGCGTCTTACACGTTGATAGAACGGCGTGCCGTAGGGATCAGGCCCATCGGTGCCGTGTTTGGCCGCATGAATCTTCGCCAGGTCCGGCAGGAGCTTTTCCCCCAGGTACGGCACAAACACCACCGCCGCAACCCACGAGGCCAGCAGGGCAATGGTCACCACTTGGAAAATCGAACGGGTGTATTCACCGGTACTCGATTGCGCGGTGGCAATCGGCAGGAAACCTGCGGCGGTGATCAATGTGCCGGTGAGCATCGGGAACGCGGTGCTGGTCCAGGCAAAACTCGCGGCCTTGAGCCGGTCGTAGCCCTGCTCCATTTTGATCGCCATCATTTCCACGGCGATGATCGCATCGTCCACCAACAAGCCCAGGGCCAACACCAAGGCACCGAGGGAGATTTTGTGCAGGCCGATGCCCAGGTAATACATGGTCGCAAAGGTCATCGCCAGTACTAGCGGAATCGCCAGGGCGACCACCATGCCGGTGCGTACACCAAGGGAGAAGAAGCTCACCAGCAGCACGATGGCCAAGGCTTCAGCGAGTACCTGGACGAATTCACCGACGCTGGTTTTCACCGCCGCCGGTTGGTCCGAGACCTTGCGCAGTTCCATGCCTGCCGGAAGGTTCTTCTGCAGGCGTGCGAATTCGCCTTCAAGGGCCTTGCCCAGTACCAGAATGTCGCCGCCGTCACGCATCGCCACGGCCAGGCCGATGGCGTCCGCGCCCATATAGCGCATGCGCGGCGCCGGTGGGTCGTTGAAGCCGCGATGGATTTGCGCCACATCACCGATGCGGAAGGTGCGGTCACCTACGCGAATCGGGAAGTTACGGATCTCATCGACCGTTTTGAAGTTACCCGAGACGCGCAGTTGCACGCGTTCCGTCGGGGTTTCAAAGAAACCGGCGGTGGAGACGGCGTTCTGCTCCTGCAGTGCCTGCTGCACTGCAGCCAATGGCAGGCCGAGGGTGGCGAGCTTGAGGTTGGACAGTTCGATCCAGATCTTCTCGTCCTGCAGGCCCAGTAACTCGACCTTGCCCACATCCGGCACGCGTTGCAGTTGAATCTGGATGCGGTCGGCGTAGTCCTTGAGCACCGCGTAGTCAAAACCGTCACCGGTCAGGGCGTAGATATTGCCGAAGGTGGTGCCGAATTCATCGTTGAAAAACGGCCCCTGGATATCCGGCGGCAAGGTCTGGCGAATATCGCTGATCTTCTTGCGCACCTGGTACCACAGCTCCGGGATTTGTGCCGAGTGCATCGAATCGCGGGCCATGAAGGTGACCTGGGACTCACCGGGCCGGGAGAACGAGACAATGCGCTCGTACTCGCCCGTCTCCATCAGCTTCTTCTCGATACGTTCGGTGACTTGGCGCGAAACTTCCTGGGCCGTGGCGCCCGGCCAGTTGGTCTTGATGACCATGGCCTTGAAGGTAAACGGCGGGTCTTCACTTTGCCCCAGCTTGGTGTAGGACAACGTGCCGACCACTGCCAGCAGGATCATCAGGAACAGTACGATCTGGCGATTACGCAACGCCCATTCGGAAAGATTGAAACCCATCGGGGACTACTCCTTGGCCGCCAGATTCACTACTCGGTTGGCGCGATCCACCGGGCGCACTTGCTGGCCCTCATGGAGCACATGCACACCCGCCGCGATCACCCAATCGGTGGGGGCCAAGCCTTCAAGCACCGGCACGGTTTTTTCACCGAAAGCACCGATGCGCACCGGCGTTCGTTTGAGCGTGTTGTCCGGCTGTACCCGCCAGACGTAGGACGCACCGTTCTCCGCGCTCAGGGCCGACAGCGGCACGGACAGTGGGACGATGCCATCAGCCTGGATGAAGACGCGGGCGCTCTGGCCCAACTCGGCGGGGACTTTGCCGCCGGTGAAGGCAACGCGCGCAGCGAAGGTGCGGGATTTTGGGTCGGCTGCCGGTGAGAGCTCACGAATGCGCCCGGCAAAACGTTGGTCGGGCTGGCTCCACAACTCCACCGATACCGGTTGGCCGATCTTGAAGCGGCCAAAGCCTTGCTCGGGCAGGCTGATCAACACTTCGCGCTCGCCATCGGTGGCCAGGGTAAACACCGTTTGGCCGGCGGCCACCACTTGGCCGACTTCCACCGCACGTTTGGCCACTACACCGTCCTGGGGCGCACGCAGCACGGCATAGCCGGCCTGGTTGCTCGATACGTCGAACTCGGCCTTGATCTGCTTAAGACGCGCTTCACCGGATCGGTAGAGGTTTTCGGAATTGTCGTACTGCGAGCGGCTGACCATCTGACGGTCCATCAGGGTCTTGTAGCGGTCGCGTTCGGCGCGCACCAGGCTCAGGTTGGCTTCGGCGGCGGCAACCTGAGCGCGGGTGGCTTCCAGTTGCAGGCGCACGTCCTGTGGGTCGAGCTCTGCCAATGGTTGGTTGGCCTTGACCCGCTCGCCCTCCTCCACCAAGCGCTTACTGACTTTGCCGCCGATGCGAAAGGCCAGGTCCGGCTCATAACGGGCGCGTACTTCCCCCGGAAAACTGTCCATCGCCAGCGCCGACGGCTGCGGTTGCACCACCATGGCCGGGCGGATGGTGGTTTGGGCCGCTTCTTCATGACCGCAGGCGGTCAACAGGAAGATCAGGCTGACAGGCAACGCAAGGGGCAGGAAAGTACTGCGCATGCTGAAGGACCTTTCGCAAATGGAGCTAGGAATAATTATACTGGCCGGTATGTTATTAATACCAAACTCACCAGTCCAGTATTAAAGGTGAAAATGTCCGACAATCCTGTAAACACCAATAGCCCCGGGCGTCCCAAGGACATGGCAAAACGCCAGGCAATCCTCGAAGCAGCCAAAATCCTGTTTTTGAGCAATGGCTACGCCAGCACCAGCATGGATGCCGTGGCCCTTGAGGCCGGCGTGTCAAAACTGACGGTCTACAGCCACTTCACGGATAAAGAGACCTTGTTCACCGCCGCCGTCGTGGCCAAGTGCGAGGAGCAGTTGCCGGTGATGTATTTCGAGTTGCCCGAGGGCATGCCGGTGCACACCGTACTGCTGAACATCGCGCGCGGCTTTCATCGGCTGATCAACAGCGAAGAATCGGTGAACCTGCACCGCCTGATGATGACCACCGGCAACCAGGACGTGAAACTCTCGCAGATCTTCTTTGAAGCCGGGCCTATGCGCATGCTGCAAGGCATGGAGCGCCTGCTCAGCCGCATTGACCAGAGCGGCGCCTTGAGCATCGACAAACCATTTACGGCGGCTGAGCACTTCTTTTGCCTGCTCAAGGGCACGGCAAATTTTTGCTTGTTGTATGGGTGTGGCGGGCAGCTGAGTGAAGAAGCTGCCGAAGCGCATGTGCAGGAGGTGGTGGGGTTGTTTATGCGGGCGTATCGGCCTTGAGGGTTTGAGCTGCCTGATCGGGCACTATCGCAGGCAAGCCAGCTCCCACCTTTGACTGTGTTTGCAAATCAAAAGGTGGGAGCTGGCTTGCCTGCGATGAGGCCCGAAAGAACAACAATGATTCAGGACTTGAGCGCTTTCTTTGGATAGATGTCATACCGGCTGGACTTGCCATCCAACGCATGGCTCGGTTTCGGTCCGTCAATGCACGGCGCCTTGCGCGGGCGCTTGACCACCACGCGGTGGCTGGCCAACGCCAAAGCGGCAGCGAGTAAGGCCGGTGCGTCCGGATCATCACCCACTAAGGGGCGAAACAAGCGCATTTCCTTCTTCACCAGCGCCGTTTTCTCACGGTGCGGGAACATCGGGTCCAGGTAGATCACCTGCGGCGGCTCGCCCTCCCAGTTGCGCATCACCTCGATCGAGTTGCCCTTGAGCAACTGCATGCGCGCCACAATCGGCGCCACTTCAAAGTCGTCCGCACCACGGGCCAGGCCGTCTTCGAGCAAGGCGCCGATCAACGGCTGACGCTCGATCAGGCTCATCTCGCAGCCCAGGCTGGCGAGTACGAACGCGTCCTTGCCCAAGCCCGCCGTAGCGTCCAGCACCCGTGGGCGCACGCCTTGGGCAACACCGACCGCCTTGGCGATCATCTGCCCGCTGCCACCACCGTAGAGACGCCGATGCGCCGCGCCGCCTTCGACGAAGTCCACGCGCACCGGCCCCGGCGCGTCAGGCCCGAGCTGTTGCAGTTGCAGGCCGTGTTCCCCGACTTGCAGGGAAAAGTCCGCCTCCTCCAGCTGTAAAGGCAGGCCAAGCTGCGCGGCCCAGTGCTCGGCGCGGGCCTTGAAACCGTCGGCCAAAGCCTCGACCCGAATGCGGCTGGCCGCTGGTTGTTCGCTCATCAATCGCTACGCTCAAAAATATTAAGGATCGGCAAACAACGGCCGATAAAAACAATAGTCAGGTATTTTGCCAGAGCTGAGCGTCGACCGAGAAAAATGTCAGACATTCTTCCCCTAACCATCGGTGTACTGCCGACCCACAACCACTACGGCCTGCGCAATACTCAAGCGCTGGCTGGGGTGAGCCATGTGTGGCAGGACTTCTTCGCCCGTGCGTTGGCCGAGCAGCTTGGCGATACGCCGAGTGCGCTGGCGGCCAAAGCTCCGGCGCCGAGGGACCCGGCGGTAGAACCCAGCGAAGGCGCCGACCTGTTGTCACAGATCCTCACCCAGCGTGAATGCGACGTACACGACACCGAGGTCGCCCCGCCGGAGCCGCTGTTCCTGCCCATCGCCGAATTTGAAACCGAGCTGCTGCCGCCGCCTGCCACGCCGTTCCCGGCAGAAGAAATCATCGCCCAGCAGCGCCAGCAAAACTTCGAAAGCGGCTGGGTCCGCCCGATTGTGCTCAATGCCGGCAACCCGCTGCCTGAGCCTGGCCCGGCGCCGCAGCCCCAGCCGCTGCACCTGCCGATTGCCGAATTCGAACTGGACCTGCTGCCACCGCCTGCCACGCCTTACCCGGCCGAGGAGCTGGTGGCGCAACAGAAGGCGCTGGACTTCGATTATCACTGGGCGCGCCCGCTGGTCCTCAACAACCTGCGCCTGGCGGCCTGATTCAGCCTTTGAAAAAACCGTTGGCCTGGCTGAACGGCATCTTGCGTTCAGTGAAGGTAAAAGTGCCCAGCTCATACACCTCCTGCGCCGCCCGATAGAACTCGCCATACGCCGCCAGCGCCATGGCTGAGCCGACACTGATGCGGCGCACGCCCATTTCGCTCAACTGCGCCACGCTCAGGTTCAAACCACCGGACATCAGCACATTTACCGGTTTGGGCGCCACCGCCTTGACCACCGCGAGCACTTCTTCGGCACTGCGCAAGGCGGGAGCGTAGAGCACGTCCGCCCCGGCTTCGGCGTAGGCTTGCAGGCGGCGAATAGTGTCAGGCAAATCCAGGCGACCATGCAGGAGGTTTTCTGCACGGGCGGTGAGCGTAAAGGCAAATGGCAAGCTGCGGGCAGCGGCGACGGCGGCTTCCACGCGCTCCACCGACAGGTCAAACGGATAGATCGGGTCGACCGCAATGCCTGTGGCGTCTTCGATAGAGCCACCCACAATACCGCTGGCCGCGGCGCGCAGGATGGTCTGGGCGCAGCCTTCGGGGGTGTCGCTGAAGCCGTTCTCCAGGTCAGCCGCCACCGGCAGCGCAGTGGCCTGCACAATCGCCGAGGCATTGGCCAAGGTGTCTTCAAGCGATAATGCGCCTTCCGCATCCGGGCGCCCGAGGCTGAACGCATAGCCCGCACTGGTCGTGGCCAACGCCTCAAAACCCAGGCTGGCGAGCATGATGGCGGAGCCGGCGTCCCACGGGTTGGGCATCACGAATGCGCGGTCACGCTCATGCAAGGCCTTGAAGGTTTCGGCGCGAAGGGTTTGGGCATCCATGGCTGACTCCTGTCGGAAAAAGGAGCCCTAGAGTAACCCCAGTTGCTCCGCTGCGGGTTCCCGATGCAAGGTTGGCAGCGCTGGCAACCCCGGCAAACGCAGCATCAACTGTTGGTGAAAGCGCAGCGCCAGTTGCGCGGCGAGGCGGTTATCCGAGGTGTGCAGGAACACATAAGGCGTGCGCCCCTCTTCGATCCAGCCAGCAATTTTTTCTACCCACGGGACCAGGAACGGGTCATTGGCCTCCAGTTCCGGATGGCCGATGAAGCGCACCTGGGGAAATTGAGTCAACGCCGCCGGCCGTGTTGGTACCTTGGGCTTTTTCGATTGGGCGTGCAGCACGGCCGCCGACGTTGAAGTGCAACTGAACAGCGCACGTGGATCGAGGCAAATACGCTCCACGCCACGGTCGCGCAACAGGCGGTTGAGCCTGCGCTCGGCATCGCCCTTGGCGAAGAACTCAGGGTGGCGCACTTCCACGGCCAGCGGGCGCTCCAGGCCGTCAATAAAACCCGCCAGTTCGCCCAGGCGTTGCGGCGAAAAGCTCGCTGACAATTGCAGCCACAGCGGTGAAACCCGTTCACCCAAAGGGCTCATCAAGCCGACAAAGCTTTCCGCTGCCGGTAACTGTTCGCGCAGGTCGCCGCCGTGGCTGATGTCTCCGGGGAATTTGGCGGTGAAGCGAAAATCCTCAGGCATGATTTCAGCCCAGCGCTGCACCGTGGCGGCCGAGGGGCGGGCATAAAAGGTGGTATTGCCTTCGACGGCGTTGAAGACTTGGGAATACAAAGCGAGGTAGTCGCCGGAACGGGCATCGGCCGGGTATAGGTACTCGCGCCAGGCGTTTTCACTCCAGGACGGGCAGCCGATGTAGTAAGGCAGGCGCATCAGATGTGGATGTCGAGACCCAGCACTTCCATATCCCATTCGACAAAGCCGGCAGTGGTCAGGTAGCTGGCCAGCGCGGTGGCGACGCTTTTGCTCATGGAACGGGGGAAGACCATGTCTTGCTGACGGGCAGGAAGGCCACTGATGCGTGCAGCGCCAGAACCCTGGGCACTGGGCTGCGACTCGGACTGAACCTCGATGAAGTCCGGCGAATCTTCGACGGACTCGTCTACCGTAACGTTCGCCTTGCGCGGCTTACGCTTGAGTGGGTAGGACTGTGAGGAAAAGCCGTCTATACGCATACATGCAGACTCGGTATCAATGATGGCAATTTAGCGGCACTTTCCGTAGCGCGCAAATGCTCTGGTGATAACTAGAACACATAATTTGTAAAAGGTTTACAAACCGGGGAAAATTCTGACGATTGGGGATTTTTGCCGGTGCGCTGCACTTACTGTGGCGAGGGAGCTTGCTCCCGTTGGACTGCGCAGCAGCCCCGATCTTTTAAAAAGGGGGCCGCTTTGCGGCCCGACGGGGGCAAACGCCCCCGCCACACCTAAAAGGCGGGGGCAGGCGTGGGTTTGGGAACTTTATAGGGCCGGGAAAACGGGGCAGCCTGGGG